>JALNWE010000023.1 GCA_023231065.1 Bacteroidales bacterium | reverse complement strand
GGAGTATAAGTAACAGCCTTCAGCATCACCATGAAAAGTATCAAGCATGGTTTTGGCTTGCATAAAGGTAAAGGTGGCAGAATCGCAAATAGAAGGATTGACATCACCATATTCTCCAAACTGGAGAAGATCAAAGATTTTGGTTGAGGGATCGGTTTTCATATATTTGATTATGTTTTGTGAGAAATTCTTTTAGGCTATTATTTCTATTGCAAAATTAACACTTTGGCCTGAATATTTATCAATTCCCTTCTTATTAAAGGCCCAAGGGCCCCTTTCCCGAAAATCGCGCGAAAACGTCAGGAATCACTGAAAAAGAGACCAGGAATCAGGCGCATTAGAAAGCCTTCTTTTTCTGCATACACTATTTTTTGCTAATTTCGCAGATTCTAACACTGAAAAAAATGAATTATGATATAATCGTGGTTGGTAGTGGCCCAGGTGGTTATGTCGCTGCCATCCGCGCTGCCCAATTGGGTTTTAAAGTAGGAGTAGTTGAACGTGCCGAATTAGGAGGGATCTGTCTCAACTGGGGTTGCATCCCAACTAAGGCATTGTTAAAAAGCGCTTCTGTGTTTCAATATTTTCAACATACCGCGGAATACGGGATAATTGCCGGTGAAGCAACTCCTGATTTCGGCGCCATTATAAAAAGGAGCCGTTCCGTTGCAGAGTCCATGAGTAAAGGCATTCAGTTTTTATTCAAGAAGAACAATATTGAAATTATCAGCGGATCCGGAAAACTGATCCCCGGGAAAAAAGTAGCTGTCACTGATGCTGGCGGGATGATAACCACTATTGAAGCTGATCATATCATTCTCGCCACGGGCGCCCGTTCCCGGGAAATACCCATCCTCAGGCAGGATGGAAAAAAGATCATCGGCTATCGCGAAGCCATGACCCTTCCGGACCAACCAAAGACCATGGTGGTTGTTGGATCGGGTGCAATCGGTTCTGAATTTGCATGGTTTTATCAATCTATCGGCACCAAAGTCACCCTGATCGAAGTTCTCCCTAATATTGTTCCAGTTGAGGATGAAGAGGTGTCCAAAACGCTTGAACGTTCCTTTAAGAAAGCCGGAATGAGAGTAATGACAGGCATTTCCGTCGAATCTGCCGATACTTCGGGCGAGCATTGTAAAGTAACCGTCAAAACAAAAAAAGGAGAAGAAATAATCGAATGTGATATCGTTCTTTCTGCTGTCGGGGTCAACGCCAACATTGAGGGCATCGGCCTCGAAGAAACAGGTATTGTTACTGAACGCGGTAAGGTTGTAACCGATGATTTTTACAGGACTAATATCGAAGGGTATTATGCCATCGGTGATATCGTGAAAAGCCCGGCGCTTGCTCATGTGGCTTCTCATGAAGGAATTATCTGCGTTGAAAAAATTGCCGGAAAAAATGTTGAACCATTAGATTATGGCAATATTCCCGGATGCACCTATACCCATCCTGAAATTGCCTCCGTTGGGATGACTGAAAAAGCAGCGATTGAAGCAGGACATGAGATAAAAGTCGGAAAGTTTCCTTTTACGGCGTCAGGGAAAGCTACCGCATCAGGTTCAAGAGAAGGATTTGTTAAAGTCATTTTTGATGCAAAATCCGGAAAATGGCTGGGAGCCCATTTGATCGGAGAAAATGTTACGGAGATGATCGCAGAAGTGGTCGTGGCCCGAAAACTGGAAACGACAGGAAAAGGGATCATCGAGGCGGTCCATCCCCATCCTACCATGAGTGAGGCTATCATGGAAGCAGTAGCACAGGCTTATGGTGAATGTGTGCATCTATAAAATAGTAAAATAACGAGAATAAAAAAATGGAAATTATTAAGACTCCCCTGGATGGGTTATTGATCGTCAAGCCGGATGTATTTGAAGATAAGCGGGGATATTTTTTTGAATCCTTTAACACCGACAAGTTCCGGCATCTGGGATTGGCGTTGCATTTTATGCAGGATAATGAATCAAAGTCAAAAAGAGGAGTTTTGCGGGGACTTCATTTTCAGGCGCCTCCTTTTGCCCAGGGAAAACTGGTCCGGGTCATGCGGGGAGCGGTGATGGATGTCGCAGTCGATATCCGGAAAGATTCTCCGACATACGGAAAATGGGAATCCATTGTCCTCACCGGCGCCAACAAACTAATGTACTGGATACCGGAAGGTTTTGCTCATGGTTTCGTCACGCTGGAAGATGATACTATCTTTTTTTACAAGTGTACCAACATATATAATAAAAGTTCCGAGGGCAGCATCCTATGGTGCGACAGGGACCTGAACATCAACTGGGGAATTGATAATCCGGTAGTTTCGGAGAAAGATAAAGTTTCTCCCCGGTTCAAAGAATTTGTCAGCCCATTTTAAAAGGATGGTTAATCCGGTCAACTGCAGTTGTGTTTAAGATGAACAGAATGAATAAAGGAATGTTTTTTATCGTGGGGCTTGCAACCGGCATCCTTGTCCTGGTATCCATTTATGCCATTGTGGATGTAACAACACCAGACCAGGAATACAAGATGCTCTTTTACAGGAACACAAAAGTATTGACGCCTGAAATACCTGCAAGCGCGAGTTTCGCCGGAGAAGCTGTTCCGTTGGACTTGTATTATGTAAGGGAAGCTTTTGACCGGGAAATCATGGCGTCCACTTTCATGCATTCCTCATCGATCATGATGTTCAAACGGGCCAACCGCTGGTTTCCTGTCATTGAGCCAATTCTGAAAAAAAATGGAATTCCGGATGATTTCAAATACCTGGTATTGGCGGAAAGCAATCTTGTCAATGTGGTCTCTTCTGCCGGCGCTGAAGGTTACTGGCAATTCATGAAAGCTACCGGACAGAAATACGGATTAGAGATCAATGACTATGTCGATGAAAGATACCACATGCAAAAAGCCACTGAAGCGGCTTGTAAATACCTGAAGGAAGCTAATCGGATTTTTAAAAACTGGACTGTGACTGCAGCCTCCTATAACCGTGGAATGGATGGCTTGGGAAAAGCGTTGGAAAAACAGAAAGTAAACAGTTTTTATGATCTTTACCTGAACGAAGAAACCTCACGCTATATATACCGGATTCTTGCCATCAAGGAAGTTTATTTGCATCCTGCCAGGTATGGATTTTATCTGCTTGAACGCGATTTTTACTCTCCGATTGTTACACGAAATGTGGAGATTGACAGCTCCATTCAGGATATTCCTGCTTTTGCCAAAAAAGTGTCTTTGAATTACAGGATTTTACGGGAACTGAACCCATGGATTCAAAACTATTCACTTCCCAACAAATCCGGTAAAAAATATATATTTCTTGTCCCTTCCGAAAATGCCGTGAATACAAACTTTTTCCTGAAAAAAATCCAACCCGGAAATACTTTTTTCCATGACACCCTGACCATAAAAGAAATTAACTGAAATTACTGCATTTTTAAACAACTGTGGAAGAGAATCTGGAAGTCTTCGGAGCGAGGGTACATAACCTTAAGGACATTGATGTTGTTATTCCGCGAAACAAGCTGGTGGTTTTTACCGGTTTGAGTGGAAGCGGGAAATCCTCGCTGGCTTTTGATACCATTTATGCCGAAGGCCAGCGCAGGTATATGGAAACATTTTCATCCTATGCCCGCCAGTTTATCGGCAATCTTGAAAGGCCCGATGTTGATAAAATCAACGGGTTAAGCCCTGTCATTGCCATAGAGCAAAAATCGACCAACCGGAACCCAAGATCTACCGTGGGAACGATCACGGAGATCTATGATTTCATGAGACTGCTGTTTGCCCGCATTGCCAACGCCTATTCTTATTCAACTGGCGAAAAAATGGTAAGGTACAGTGAACAACAAATCGTGGATCTGATCCTTAGCAATTACCTTGATCATACCATCCTGCTGCTTGCCCCTGTGGTTAAAGGAAGAAAAGGCCATTACCGGGAACTTTTTGAACAAATCCGTAAACAAGGATTCCTGAATGTCAGAATTGATGGGGAGAAAAGGGAAATCGAACACGGGTTGCAGGTAGATCGGTATAAAATTCATGACATCGAGATCGTTATCGATCAGATAAAGGTGACAGAGGAATCAAAAACGAGGTTGTCGGGTTCTGTTAATCTGGCCATGAAACATGGTAAAGATGTTATCATGGTATGGGATCCGGAAAATGGATCAATACGCCATCTCGGCCGGAAACTGATGTGCCCCACTACCGGGATATCATATAATGAACCGGAGCCCAATACTTTTTCATTTAATTCGCCTTATGGCGCCTGTCCAAGATGTAATGGTTTGGGCGCCATTTCAGAAATCGATATTAACAAGATCATTCCTGATCCCGCCAAATCGATCAAAAAAGGAGGTATTGTCCCTATCGGCGAGTATAAAAATTCATGGATCTTTAAACAGATAGAAGCGATTGGTGAAAAATATGATTTTGACCTGAATACCCCGATCGGAGAAATCCCTGAACAAGCCATCAACATCATCTTATATGGTTCGGACGAAACTTTCAGGGTTAAAAATGACTACCTGGGGGTTACCTCTACTTACGCTTTAAACTTTGAAGGGATTGTCAGTTTCATCAATTCACAACATGCTGAAGCGGCTCCAGCCGGAATCATGAAATGGGTAGGTAGTTTCATGAATAAAATGATCTGTCCTGAATGTAAAGGGGCCCGGTTGAAAAAGGAATCCTTATTTTTCCTGGTGGGTGATAAAAATATCGCAGAACTGGCTGACTTTGATCTGGTCAAATTATCCCAGTGGTTCGATCGGATAAATGAATCGTTGGATGAACGCCAACGGGCCATTTCCTGGGAAATTATCAGGGAGATCCGGAACCGTATCCAGTTTATATTGGATGTAGGTATCGGTTATCTTACCTTGAACCGGCCTGCCCGGAGCCTTTCCGGCGGTGAAAGCCAGCGGATCAGGTTAGCTACCCAGATCGGATCCCAACTGGTTGGCGTTCTTTATATTCTTGATGAACCCAGCATCGGGCTGCATCAACATGACAATATACGGCTCATCCGTTCACTGAAACAACTGCGTGATACCGGTAACTCGGTCATCGTTGTGGAACACGACCAGGAGACCATCCTTGCTGCCGATTATGTGATCGATATCGGCCCCGGCGCTGGATTGCACGGAGGCCGGATCGTGGCGCATGGGACGCCAGCGGAAATTGCTCAAACCGATCAGCTGACGGGACTTTATCTGAGCGGAAAACGAAAGATTAAAATACCCGAATCGCGTAGGACAGGGAATGGGAAATTTTTGATCCTCCGGGGCGCTACCGGAAATAACCTCCGGCAAGTCGATCTGAAGCTTCCCCTTGGGAAACTGATTTGCATTACCGGTTTGTCGGGTAGTGGTAAATCTACGCTGATCAACGAAACCCTTTATCCTATCCTCAGCCAGCGCTTTTACCGTTCCAATCAAAAGCCGCTTCCCTATGACTCCATCGATGGCATAAAAAACATCGACAAGGTTATTGAGATTGACCAGTCCCCCATCGGAAGGACTCCCCGGTCAAACCCGGCTACTTACACCAAAGTTTTTGACGAAATCAGAAAATTGTTCACAGGGCTTCCCGAATCAAAAATTCGGGGCTATCTCCCAGGACGGTTTTCATTCAACGTCAGGGGAGGTCGTTGTGAAACCTGCAAAGGCGCGGGGATCAGGGTAATAGAGATGAATTTCCTTCCCGATGTTTATGTTTTATGTGAAAGCTGCCATGGAAAACGCTATAACCGTGAAACGCTGGAAGTCAGGTACAAAGGAAAGTCCATCAATGACATTCTTAATATGACCATTGAGCAGGCCGTTGAATTTTTCGAAAACATCCCGTTCATCGTACATAAGATCAAAACCTTGCATGAAGTTGGCCTGGGATATATCACCCTGGGTCAACAATCAACCACCCTTTCGGGGGGAGAAGCCCAACGGGTCAAGCTGGCTACAGAACTGTCTAAAACAGATACCGGCAATACGCTGTATATTCTGGATGAACCCACGACGGGATTGCATTTTGAGGATGTAAAAGTATTGTTATCGGTCCTGAATAAACTGGTTGATAAAGGGAATACCGTATTGGTCATCGAGCACAATATGGAAGTGATCAAAGTGGCTGATTATATTTTTGATCTTGGCCCGGAAGGTGGCGACCGTGGCGGGACGATCGTAGTTGAAGGGACGCCGGAGCAAGTCGCAAAGCATCCTACCAGCTATACAGCCGAGCATCTTCGGCCTATCATGAATTTTAAATAAAAGAATTTGAAATTTCAGGATAACGGGCTGAAGCCGTTGTTCTTTTATCTATTTTTGATCTTTCATTGACAAATACTTTTGTTGATCAATACTAAAAATTACCCGGAAACACCGTATATTCACTAAGCTGATACAGGAATTTTATCATGGAATCATCAGAAATTGCCAAGACCCTCGAACAGATCCAGCCACAAACATGGTCGGAGACAATCAGTTATGACACCTGGGAAATTTTCAAAGTAATGTCAGAATTGGTGGAGGGTTTTGAAAAACTCGCCCGGATCGGGCCCTGTGTATCAATCTTCGGATCAGCAAGGACAAAAGAAAACAACCGGTACTACCATCTTGCCGAAGAGATTGCTTACCTGCTTACCAAGGCGGGTTTTGGCATTATCACGGGAGGTGGGCCGGGTATTATGGAGGCAGCCAATAAAGGGGCCCATTTTGCCGGTGGCAAATCGGTTGGTTTAAACATCAACCTTCCTTTTGAACAAAATCCAAATCCTTTCGTCGACCGGACTAAACTTTTGAATTTCAATTATTTTTATGTCCGGAAAACCATGTTCATGAGGTATTCCATGGGTTTTGTCGCCATGCCGGGAGGTTTTGGGACACTGGATGAACTCACCGAAGCAATTACCCTGATACAAACCCATAAGCTGGTTCGTTTTCCGATTGTTTTAGTGGTTAAAGATTACTGGGAAGGATTGATCGAATGGATTAAAAGTACGGTTATGAAGGAGCAAAACATCGCTGCTGAAGATCTTGACATATTCAAAGTGGTTAATACCCCGCATGAAGTTGTTAAAGCAATCACCGAATTTTATAAGACATACGCCTTGAAACCCAACTTCTAAAGCTATCGTATATTTGACTATTTTTGTATCCAAATAACCCTGAATGCCTAAAAGAAAGATAAAATCCCCTGAAGGGGCCCTGACCGGGTCAATCATCGGGGCCATACTTGATAAAAAAGGAAAACTTCCGGTTGTAATTGACTTTTCGAAACTTAAGATAGCGGTTTGCGATGCTTTTATTATTTGTCATGGGACTTCACGGACCCAGATTGAAGCCATTGCAGATCATGTAATGGATGAAGTAAAGAAAACAACAGGAATGAATCCCTGGCACCGGGAAGGTTTTGAAAACGCGGAATGGATTTTGATTGACTATGGCGATGTTGTAGTTCACATTTTTCAGGAAGACCGGCGAAAATTCTATAATTTAGAACAGTTGTGGGCTGACGCTGAGATCACCAAGATCGATTCAAAAGAATAAAGGCACTCATCATCAAAACCGGAACCAGACAGAATGGCAGAAAAAGGAAAGAATTTCGTACCTCCCAAAGGCAAAAAGTTAAAATTCAGCTTTTACTGGATTTATGTCTTATTAGCTATTGTTTTTATCGCGATCCAGTATTTTAACTATACCAGTCCTGTTAAAGAAGTTACCTGGCCGCGTCTGGAAGAAATGTTGCTGAAACAGGACGTTGATAAGCTCGTCATTGTAAATAAAGAAAAAGCTGAAATATATATCAAAAAGACAAAGTTGCAAAGTGATACCATGTATAAGGAATTCACCAAGCGAAGTTTTGGTTCCTCTACCTCCAGCTCAAATCCTCAGTATTTTTACCAGATCAGTTCTGAAGAAATTTTCCATGGATTGTTAAAAGACACCCGCGATTCGGCCGTTTCGAGGATGAGACGCGATAGTATCCCGGTTGCGCAAATCTTGGAATTTCAGAAACAATATCCGTATCCTCCCGGAAGCGAAACGCGGAAAGATCTTTTCGGGGATATTTTCGGATACCTTTTACCCATTATCATTCTGATCGGGGCATGGTTTCTCATCATGCGTTTCATGAGTAAAGGAGGGGGCGGCGGCGGCGGTCAGATTTTCAATATCGGAAAATCAAAAGCACAACTTTTTGATAAAGACACCAGCGTTAGTGTTACTTTCAATGATGTTGCAGGATTGGAGGAGGCCAAAGTGGAGATCATGGAAATTGTTGATTTCCTTAAAAATCCATCAAAATACACCAACCTTGGGGGAAAAATACCCAAGGGCGCGTTGCTGGTTGGCCCTCCGGGAACCGGGAAAACTTTATTGGCCAAAGCGGTCGCCGGTGAAGCAAAAGTTCCATTTTTTTCCATCTCGGGATCCGATTTCGTGGAAATGTTCGTGGGGGTCGGGGCGTCACGCGTAAGGGACCTTTTCCGCCAGGCTAAAGAAAAAGCGCCCTGTATCATTTTTATTGATGAAATTGATGCCATTGGCCGTGCCAGGGGCCGCAATGCCATCACTGGGGCTAATGATGAACGGGAGAATACGCTGAACCAGCTGCTTACCGAAATGGACGGATTTGGCACCAATGCCGGAGTAATCATTCTCGCGGCCACCAACCGCGCTGATATCCTTGACCGCGCGCTGATGCGGGCCGGAAGGTTTGACCGCCAGATCTCTGTTGAACTTCCTGACCTGGTTGAGCGTAAAGCCATTTTTAAGGTTCACCTGAAACCGCTTAAACTGGATCCGGGACTTGATGTCGATTTTCTGGCCAAACAGACACCTGGCTTTTCAGGCGCTGATATCGCCAATGTTTGTAATGAATCGGCACTGATCGCTGCCCGAAAGAATAAAGTCATCATTGAACGGCAGGATTTTTTAGATGCCATTGACCGTATCATCGGTGGACTCGAAAAGCGGAACAAGATCATTTCATCGCATGAAAAGAAAGTGATCGCTTACCACGAATCAGGACATGCTTCAGTGAGCTGGCTCCTCGAGTACGCCCATCCATTGGTGAAAGTTACTATCGTCCCTCGCGGCAAAGCATTGGGCGCAGCCTGGTACCTCCCTGAAGAAAGGCAGATCACCACTTATGAACAGATGTTCGATGAGATCACTTCCGCGGTCGGAGGCCGCGCGGCTGAAGAAATTTTCTTTGGGAAGGTTTCGACCGGTGCATTAAACGATCTGGAAAAAGTAACCAAACAAGCTTATGCCATTGTTGTTTATTTTGGATTGAACAAGGCCATCGGCAATATCAGCTATTATGATTCTTCGGGCCAGAATGAGTATGCTTTTCAGAAACCATACAGCGAAAAAACAGCCGAAACAATTGATGAAGAGGTGAGAAAAATGGTGGAAGAAGCTTATGAACGGGCCAAAAAAACAATCGCTGAAAATAAAGATAAAGTGGAAAAATTGGCCACCTTACTGTTAGAACGGGAAGTAATTTTCAGAGAAGATCTTGAAGTGATTTTTGGTAAACGACCATGGGAAACTGAGGAAGAAAAGAGACTTAGCGAGTCTCCTGCACCAGCCCTCGCTGAAGCTCCTGCAACAATCCCTGCCCCTGACCAAAAAACACTTCCTCGGACAACTCAGGAAAAACCCGAAAAATCCGAAGGGCCTGATCCCACGCAATCGCAATAAGCGGACAAAACTATGGAAGAAAGCACCGCCCGGGAAAAAATTCTTAAAAAGGTCAGAGATGCCCTGATTGAAAAGACAGAGGCGCCCTATTCGGTCGTTGACCAGGAAGCTTCAGTCTATAAGGAAATCACTGATCCTTTGGATGTTACTTTTGCCGAAGCGCTGGTTAAAGCAGCCGGAAAATTCGTTTACTGTGAGAGCGAAGACGAATTCATCGGAAACCTGAAATCCTTTATCCTGGAAAAAGACTGGGGCGTCCTGTTTTGTAAGGACCCGAAGATACAGCAACTGCTCAAGCAAGGCGGAATACCCTATGAATCGCTCAATGAAGCATTTTTAGAGGCCAGGATCGGAATCACCCGCTGTGAATACCTGATTGCCCGGTTGGGCACCGTTATGGTATCCTCCCGGTTGAGCCCAGGCAGAAAGATCACGGTTTATCCTGAAATCCATCTGATCCTGGGATATTCCTGTCAGCTGATCCCCGACCTCAGACAGGCGCTTATCAATATTAAGAAAAAATATAAAGATCACTACCCATCCATGGTTTCATTGATCACGGGTCCTAGCAGGACAGCAGATATTGAAAAAACCCTGGTTCTGGGGGCTCATGGCCCCAAGGAATTTTATGTATTTTTGATTGATGACAACCGATCCGCAAATCCGTAATTTTTCTAATGAGTAACTTCTGGGCCCGGACCATTACCGGATTATCCATGGTATTTATCCTGCTTGCAGCCATCTATTTCAGCGGATGGGTTTTTGCAGGAATATTCCTTATCATACTTATCCTGGGCCTTTGGGAATTTTATGGGCTGATTGCCAGCGACACCTGCCACCCACAGAAATATTATGGAATGGCAGCAGGCATCATTTTGTATATTCTGAGTACCCTCGTTTATTTACAATCACCCCTGCTTCCTGGCGCTATATGGGTTTTCTTTATCCCTTTTCTCTTGCCTTTACCACTACTTTTTCTTTCCATGATCATCGAGATCTATCGTAAAAAACCAAATCCGCTGATCAATGTTGCAACCACTATTTTTGGCTTTTTATATATAGCGCTCCCCTTCTCCCTGCTTAATATTTTCGGTGGTCCCGAAGTATTGCGTTTTTATGGCTTACCCGTCATCCTGGTCGGATATTTCGCCTTTACCTGGATCTATGATACCGGGGCTTACCTGTATGGAAAACAATTTGGAAAACATAAATTTTTTGAACGGATATCACCTAAGAAAACCTGGGAAGGCACCATTGCCGGAGTGATCATCACCTATCTGGCAGCCACTGGATTCATTTTCCTTGTCCGGGATCTTCCCGCCATCGATTGGCTGGCCCTGGCCACGCTGGTCGTATTGTTCGGTACCCATGGCGATCTGTTTGAATCTTTGATTAAGCGGAGCCTGAACATCAAGGATTCCGGAAAAATTCTTCCTGGCCATGGTGGAATATTAGATCGGTTTGATACCATTTTACTTTCAGCTCCTTTTGTATTTTTGTATTTCTTTTTACGAAACACTTTTTAAAGAATGACTATTCATAAAGAAGGATACAAGACCATCACAATCACTTTTTTATTTGTCGTGGCCATACTGCTGGCTTTTAATCATATTTTTCCAAAACAGACATGGGTCCACTGGGCCCTTTATCTGGTGGGACTTTGGTTTTTTTTCACCATTGTGCGTTTTTTCCGTTCACCCAAAAGGGAGACCAACAAAGGGGAACATGTGATCCTTTGCCCGGCCGATGGGAAAGTAGTCGTCATTGAACGGACCATTGAACCTGAGTATTTAAAAGATGAACGTATCCAGGTTTCCATTTTCATGTCAGCCACCAATGTTCATGTAAACTGGTTCCCGGTTGGCGGAGAGATCGTTTATTACTACTATCATCCTGGATTGCACATGGTAGCCTTTAATCCCAAAGCCTCTCTGGAAAACGAAAGAGCTACCACGGTCATTGAAACATCCGATAACAGAAAAATCCTGGTCAGACAGATAGCGGGAGCCATGGCCCGGAGAATAAAATGTTATCCAAAAGTTGGTGAACCCGTTGTCCAGGGCGAGGAACTGGGATTTATCAAATTCGGTTCCAGGGTGGACCTTCTACTTCCGGTCGACACAAAACTGGAGATCACCCTGAATCAGAAAGTTACCGGGAAACAGACCATCATAGGCCATTTCGCCATATAGAAAATTTATCCTTTCCCTTTCCTGTCCCTTTCACTGCTTTCAAGATTGAGCCGGTTCCGAAAAGTCAAATCCTTCATTTTACCGTGAACGCAAAGACACAAATATATCATATTCAATTATTTAAAATTTTGCACCTTAGCGACTTGGCGGTGAAAAGTAGTTTTCGGAGTGGACTCAAGATTCAAGGGCCCTGTGCAAAAAACAGGTAAGGGGTTGTGCCGCCTGGAAGAATTTAAGCGCCAATTTATTAAAATCATCCTGGTTAATCCATGAATCCTGTAAAGGATATGAGACGAGATAATGCTTGTACTTCAACAACCCGATCTCCGGAAAATCTTTGGGGAAACCCTTTGGAGGCAACTTGGTTTTTTCCATTTCATCGAGCCCATCACAAAATTTTCTCAGCTTTTTATCTTCTAATATTTTCCTGAATTCCGCAATGTTGTAATAGATTTCCTTGCGTATTTTCCTCAGGGCTTCAGGTTCGGGATTATAAACCCCTGCAGACAGAAAGGACTCACCGGGCTGCAGATGGATATAATATCCAGGGCCGGCGCTTTTACGCCCGGAAGAGGCAATCCATGCCCCCATATTAACCTTGTATGGGGATTTGTCCCTTGAAAATCGCATATCCCTGAATATCCGGAACATACAATCCTTCGCTTCGACAAACCGGATGGCCTGATCATATTTAGCCAGATCAGGAAGGATAGAATTGATGAAAGATTCAACTTCTGTTTTTGCATCATCATAAAGGTTTTTATGCTGGTGGAACCATGGACGGTCATTATTTTCCTTCAATTGTTCCAAAAATCCGAGAACATTCTTTTTCATGCAAAATTCTTTTAGCAGTACAAACTTAGATAAATATTATGATGTGATCTTTCATAAGACTGTCTGCTTAAATAAATTTTTCAAAAAAAAGGTGAATCTGATATTACTTTTTACCCTGAAACCGGATAAAGGAGAAAAAAAATGAGAGCCCTGATCATCACATGGATCATATTCTTTTGTCTTTCTGCCAACGTATTTTCCCTGGGGGAACGCATACCTGCAGGTGGCCGGTCTGCAGGGATGGGCGGAGCTTCAGTGGCCATGATTGATTTTTGGTCAATCAGTAATAACCCCGCGGGATCAGCCTGGGTAGAGAAAATGTCCACCGGAATTTACTGTGAAAACCGGTTTTTATTAAAAGCCCTTTTCTTTGAGAAATTCGGTTTTGTTTTACCGACCAAAGCCGGGACGTTTGGGGTTGTTGCAGAACACGCGGGAACAGGAAACTATAATGAAATTAAAGCCGGGTTCACCTATGCGCGAAAATTCGGCCGGTATTTTACTGCCGGCATTACCGCGGATTATCTGGGGTTGATCCTGCCTGAAGAATATGGTAGAAAAAACATGATTTCCTGTGAATTCGGACTTCTGTTTGTCCCAAACAAAAGAATCAGTGCAGGAGTCCATATAGTGAACCCGGTACCCATAAAAATAACCACCCAACCGGTTGAACTTTTGCCTACTGTGGTCTGTCTGGGCATGACATATTCCTTTTCAGGTTCATTCCTGGCCTCGATAGAAGCGGAAAAAGATTTATTGCATTTTCCGGTCTTCAGACTGGGTGCGGAATACCATATTGCGAAAGCATTTTATGGAAGGATCGGCGTTTCGATAAATCCAATCCAGTTTGATTTCGGGTTTGGGCTTGAATTCGGCCCGGTAAAAATAGATATGGCTTCGGCGTATCAACAGATACTTGGTTTCAGCCCTTCCTGTTCGTTTGTTTATTGTTTTTAACCCGGCATGATCAAAATTCCATGAAAAATATTTTCCGCGTTTTTTTTCTTTGCCATTTATTTTCCCTCTTCCCGTCGATGGCCAGTGGCCAGGTTGAAAACCTTGGGGAAGCCATCGAAAAAAGCGCGGAACTCGTGGAATCATCCCGGGATTACACACAAGTTGTAGAGGATCTGATTAACCTTTCAAGAAAACCGGTTAACCTGAACAAGGCAGGTGAAGATGAGATTGATGGGATCCCTTTCCTATCACCAATGCACCGTAAAATGCTTTATCAATACATCCAGACTTACGGAGAATTACTTTCCATCTATGAACTGGTAACCATTCCGGGGTTTGATTCTACCCTGATCCGGAAAATCCAGCCTTATATAGCCATCGAACATATACAGAAACTTCCATCACCAACGCCAAAGAACCTGCTGAGGTTTGGGCGCCATGATCTTATTCTCAGGTATGAACAGTTATTGCCAAAAGCAAAGGGCTACATTGCCGATGATTCGATGAAAAATGAAAATCCGGGAAAATACTATCCTGGCGGTCCGCAGCGGTATTATTTCCGGTACGTCTATCATTGGTTTGATAAAATAACAATCGGGCTTTCAGGAGAGAAAGATCCCGGGGAACAATTTTTCAGAGGGGCCCAGTCCCTGGGGATGGATTTTTATGCAGGTTATTTATCACTTAGTAATGTCGGAATAATCAAAAATATTGTTATCGGCAATTTCCGGGTGTCGTTTGGGCAGGGCCTCACTCTCGGGACAGGCATTTCGTTCGGGTCTATGCCCGGGGTCATGCTGACCAATCCTGTTCGGGGACTCCGGCCCGGTTTAAGCATGAATGAAGAGGATTATCTCAGGGGTGTCGGAATATCCCTGAAAATAAAGCATGTTGAACTTTCCGGTTTTGCGTCGTATCATCCCCGTGATGGAACAATTTCCCAAGTGGATAGTCTCGATTTGGAAACCGCTTCGGTCAGCTCCTTTGTAAACACAGGCTATCACCGGACCTTCAATGAATTAGTGAAAAAAAACGCCCTTCAGGAACTGGTTTGCGGAGGAAATGTCAGTTTCAGCATGTCGCCGATTGCCAATCTGGGTTTCAAAGTAGGTATGACGGGAGCCTTCTGTCATTACAGTGCGCCACTGGCGCCCACTTTTCAGCCTTATAATCAGTTTGGTTTCAAAGGGGACCAGAATACCAACATGGGGATAGATCTTCAATTTCGATACAGGTATTGTTATTTTTTTGGAGAAATTTCAGGAAGCGCCAATGGCGGGTTGGCATGCCTGGCCGGTATTAACCTCACCCCGGATCCACGGGTAGGAATTACCTTGATCGGGAGAAATTATGAACCTCGGTATCAGAATACATTTTCCAACGCATTTGGGCAAAACAGCATAAATGCCAATGAAAAAGGTATTTATCTCGCCCTCAGCGCATCTTTACTTCCTAAAGTAACCCTTTCGGGATACCTTGATCTCTTCACCTTTCCATGGTTGCGGAACCGGACGGATACTCCCACCCATGGCCAGGAATATGGCGTTCTGATCAATTGGCAAGCCGCTGCAAATATTGGGATCAATGTCAGGTATTATCAGAAAAATATCAGCAGGAACCAGGCCAACGGGCCGGATATGGTAGTGCATAAGTTAGCTGGGTATTTTACGCGCGATTACAGGTTTAACCTTCTGTGGGACCCTGTCGAAGGGGTTATCCTGAAAAGCCGGGTCGAATGGAAAGAAACAGGGGAAAGAAACGGGAACAAACAAAAAGGGTTTTTGATTTATCAGGATATCCAGTTAAAACCCATCAAAATTCCTGTGACGGTCACCATCCGGTATGCTTTATTTGATACTCCTGGTTACGACTCAAGAATTTATGTATATGAACCGGAGGTTTTATACGGATATTCTGTCCCGGCCTATGAAGGAAAAGGGATGCGTATTTGCGCTGTTCTTCATGCCGGGATTAACCGTCATCTGGATATCTGGTTGCGGGGAGGATGGATCTATTATACCGACAGGGACGCGATTGGCAACGGCATGGATCAGACGCGGGGGAACAGTCGTTTTGAAATTACAGGGCAGGTCATAGTCGGATTATAAATGAGGGTGTCTCAAAAGAGTACATTCTTTCTTTTAGCACGAAGGCTTTTGAGACACCCTCATTTTCCAATAGTATTAGTTTTTATCGTGAGCCTGTTTGATTTTACCCAAACCTTCCATGCCATGAATATTCATTCCTTTGGACAATTTTGATATAGTGGAAAGGTCAATGTTACCGGTAATGCTCAACACCGCCACCTCTGATTTGTCTTTCATCAGCATGACCATTTCGCTTATTTTCCCGGCGCCATCTTGTTTTGTCAGAAACTTAATATACTGACGTCCTTCATTGATGGTCATCAGCTCTTTATAAACAGAGGATGGGAAAAGGCCCGCAAATTCATTATAAGCAGCTACACCTTTGACGATCCTGGTCGAGTCAAATTTAAAGGTTAACACCTTTAAGCCAGTCAATTGATCCATCATTTTTTTTATTTCCAGGTCGTTGGTGTCTTTTGAATCTCCCGTGGCGATTTGCTGAAACATTTGAAACATTTCCTTGGTGATATTTACGGTCGTATATCCATCCTGACCTGAATATTTCTCGACAATTTTATCGAGTGGACTTTGTGCATCCGTCAGGAAAGGCGCCATCAGGAATGCGAGGATTGCTAAAGAAAAGATTAATTTTTTCATTGTTTTTTAGGTTTTATGGACTGATCCTGAAAATCGTCCGGGTTAATACTTATGGTTTGATATTGATAGAATTTACTGAAAATTTCCACATTGTCCAAAGCCCTGTTAAGTACTTTAAGGCGTTCTACTTCCCGGATACCGGTATTGAAATTGGCAGAGACAATAAGGAGGGCCTGGCGCGCTTCAAGATAAGCCTGTTCTTCGCGTGAAAGCTGTACATTGGCCTTATTTTTATTAAAAACGTCATCCCGCAGGGTAAAAAAGAGACCTATCAGCAATAAAATGCCGGCAGCGATACTGCCGATATAAAAGAAACGATTCCCGGCCAGGATATGACGGGTTTTTGCCTGTGCCTTTTCATCGGTTGCGAGTATTGCAGAAAGCTTTTGTTCAAAGTCATCATTGCTTAAATTTTCCAGTTTTTCCTGTTTGAAATATTGGAAAAGCAGCTGATGCTTTTTCAGTTCGTCGGGTACCTCATTACCGGAAAAGAAGGTTTTCAGGATCTGCTCCTCCGCAAGGGTCGTTTGTCCCTCAAAATACCTTTCCAATAAATTTTCAATCTCCCTGGTATTCATAATTCATCGTTTTTACAAGTATTTCCCTGACATGTTTTCTGGCCCTGGATAACGCAACCCTGATCGCATTTTCATTTAAATTTATAATGGAGGCTATCTCTTCGAAGGAATATCCTTCTATATCGCGAAGGTGCATGATCATTTGCTGTTGTTCCGGGAGCATTTTGATCGCGCGGCGGATGTCCGAGGTAAGGCTTTCATGATCCTCATGAGAATCGCCAGGAAGGTTTTCAAGATAGCCGCGATGATTTTCAAAATTTTCCACCGGGAAATGTCTCATTTTTATTCTATCCAGACATAAATTTTTAACAGAAACCATTGCCAGGGCTTCCACGCTACGGTATTCGTCGAGTGAATCCCTTCGTTTCCATAGTTTTATGAACACATCCTGAACAACATCTTCAGCCTCTTCGGTATGGTCAAGCAGTCTTTTGGCAAACCGGAAAAGTTTGTTTTTCAGTGGATATACCTGAGTTTGAAATTCCTGTAGGTTCATACAAAAGATAAGACGACACCGCGAACAAAATATTACAGATACCTAAAAAAATCGTAAAAATCTGAATTTGAACCGGCATGAGTTGTCAGAGATGCAAAATTCATTATTTTTGCATTGTATGCCTATCAGAATTCACTAAGTTATTTATAAATACTTCATTATTATGTTTAAAGGACATCCTAAAGGACTTTATGTCGCCTTCTTTGCCAATATGGGAGAAAGGTTCGGCTATTATACCATGTTGGCGATTTTCATCCTCTACCTTCAATCAAAGTTTGGCTGGTCAACGACTCAGGCCGGTCATGTATATGGAGGATTTCTTTTTGGCATATATTTTCTTCCTTTGCTTGGAGGTTATATCGCCGATAATTTCCTGGGTTATGGCAAGACCATTGTTCTTGGTACTATCATCATGTTTGCCGGTTACGCGTTGTTAGCCATACCTGGGACCGGGGAATTTTTCATCTACTTTGCCCTGGTCATTATTTCTCTAGGAACGGGATTTTTCAAAGGTAATTTGCAGGCCCTGGTCGGTAATTTGTATGACGATCCGAAATACAGTAAAGTACGGGACTCCGCGTTTAATATTTTTTACATGGGGATCAATATCGGCGCTTTCTTTGCGCCCAGCGCTGCCCGTGGTATGCGGAACTGGATCCTGGGCATGAATGGTTTCACCTATGATTCTGCCATCCCCGACCTGGCCCACAAATACCTGAATAGTACACTAACCAACACCGCTCCATTGGAACAGTTTGCAGCATCCCAAAACGCTCATTTCGCGCAGTTGGCTGATTTCTGTAATCATTATATCTCAAGTATAAGCCAGGCATACAATGCCGGTTTTGCAGTAGCGGCTGTCAGTATGATTGTTTCTTTATTGATTTTTATTGGTTTCAGAAAATATTATAAGCATGCTGATGTAACCCACAAACAACAAAAAGCAGAACACAATGCAAATCTCGTTGAGCTTACCCCAAAACAGACAAAAGACCGTCTCATTGCCCTTGGCCTTGTGTTTTTCGTAGTTATGTTTTTCTGGATGGCCTTTCATCAAAATGGGTTTACTCTTACAATTTTTGCCCGTGATTATACAGTGTCCTCTGTTTCACAAGGCACGGCCATTATTTTTAATCTTCAAACGTTTTTGCCAATCCTTGTTGGAATTCTCGGGCTGGTCCTTTTATTGGGCAAACAGAACACCCGGAAAATAAAAATCATCGGCCTCGCCGTGGTTATTGTTGCAGCCCTGGTAGCTTATTTCACGATCAGTCAGTTAAAACCGGACGGGAATAGGATTACCCCGGAAATTTTCCAACAGTTTAACCCGATCTTCATCGTTTTTCTTACCCCAATTATCATCGGATTTTTTGCCTATATGCGAAAAAATGGGAAGGAGCCATCATCACCCAAGAAAATTGGCATTGGAATGTTGATTACAGCTGTGGGCTTCACGATCATGATTATTGCTTCCCAGGGATTGATGAGCCCTTCGGAATTGGCAGCCAAAGGAGGGGTTTCTGATACATTACGGTCACCCTATTGGTTAATAAGCACCTATTTCACACTGACAATTGCAGAATTGTTCCTTAGCCCCATCGGGATCTCTTTTGTTTCAAAAGTTGCTCCCCCTCAATATAAAGGATTGGCTCAGGGAGGTTGGTTTGGCGCAACTGCAGTCGGGAACCTGTTAGCCGGATTTATCGGCCCATTCTGGGATAAATGGGAACTATGGCAATTTTTCCTTTTATTGGTATGCCTGACTATTTTATCCGCCATATTTATTTTCTCGATTTTAAAACGGCTTGAAAAGGCCACAACCAGCTAGAACTTCTTTATTATCTGGTTAACTTTGTCCGGCGGAGTTTCTTCCTTCGCCGGATTTTTTTTAATGAGGGGAAAGGGATAAGGGATGGAGGATGGGGTGAGTTGATTCAATAAACAGGGAATGATGACTGGTGAAATATTTTCATGGGGGCATAGGCGGAGGTTCAATTCCTATACTGAATATATCCGGAAAACTTTCGGCGGAAGGATCCAGAAAGTGGTGGTGAACGCGGGTTTTACCTGTCCGAACCGGGACGGGACGAAAGGGACCGGAGGATGTACTTATTGTGATAATGATGCCTTTAATCCTTCATACTGCGATCCGAAAGAGCCGTTGCATCTCCAAATTGCCAAGGGTATTGAATTTCATGGCGTACGGTACCGCCGGGCCGAAAAATTCCTGGTTTATTTTCAACCTTACAGTAACACTTATGCGCCCCTTCGATATTTGAAGGAAAAGTATTCCGAGGCGTTGGCTTGCCCCGGCGTCGCGGGGATCGTAATCGGGACCCGGCCCGATTGTGTCGATGATGATATTTTAAACTACCTGCAGAAATTATCCCAAAAAGTGTATGTTCAGATCGAATATGGGATCGAATCCTGCTATAACAAGACCCTCCAAAGGATCAACCGGCAACATGATTTTGAATTGAGCGAAGCCATTGTCAGGAAGACCCATGATCGGGGGATCAGGACCGGGGCCCATTTAATCTTCGGACTTCCGGGTGAAAATCTCCGCGATATGATGGCAATGGCGGGGATCATTTCACGGTTGCCTTTTGATAGTATAAAATTTCATCAGCTCCAGATCGTCCGCGGAACGGCGATGGAAAAAGAATATTTTTCGAACCCCGGTGATTTTCATTTATTTAACCTGGAGGAGTATATCCGGTTCATCGTTTCTTTTATCGAGCAACTCAATCCGGATATGGTCATTGAAAGGTTCTCCGGTGAAGTTCCCCCTCGTTATCTGCTTCAGGGGCCCTCTCATCCCCCGCGATGGGGATTGATCCGGTATGATGCGGTTTTAAGATTGATAGAAAAGGAATTGGAGAGACAGGGCTCCTGGCAGGGAAGATTATTTCCTGGTTTCAGTTAAAGGTGCCACCCAGGTATTGCTTTGTTTTTTCCATCTGAGGATGTTCGAATATTTCATTGACATTCCCCTGTTCTATTACATCGCCCAGATACATGAAAACAACATGATCGGCAACCCTTTTGGCCTGCCGCAGTATATGGGTCACCAAGATGATCGTATAATCATTTTTCAGTTTTACGAAGGTTTCTTCGATAAACTGGCTTGATATCGGATCAAGTGCGGAGGTAGGCTCATCGGCCAGGATAATTTCCGGGTTGACCGCCAGTCCACGCGCCAGGCATAACCGTTGTTGCTGACCGATGGATAAACGCGATGCCGGTTCATGTATCCGGCTTCGGATTTCATCCCACAGGTTAGCCTGTTGAAGGTAATGCATGGCCAGCTTATGAATTTCATGCCTGTTCTTTATCCCGCGGAGTTTCAGGGCATAGGCCATATTGTTATAAATGGTCATGGGTAAGGGATAGGGACGTTGAGAAAGCAGGCCCATTTGCTGCCGTAGTTTATAAATATCTTCCTTGGCTTTCAGGATGTTGTGGTCATCGATCATGATCTGTCCACTGACTTTCAGTTCAGGATAAAGATCCGTGAGCCGGTTCATACATTTCAGCAGGGTGGTCTTACCGCAGCCTGATGGTCCCAGGATGACAGTGATCTTGTTCCGTGGGATATCAACATTAATATTTTTCAGAATATGGTTCGGCCCGGCATAAACATTGAGGTCCCGTATCTGAATTTTAATTGGATCATCCATACCCAGTTCCTGCCTTTAAAAATTTATTTTTGTTTTGTGATAACGTTTACCAATTCCCCGTGAAAAAAGGCTGACCAATAAAATGATCAGGGTCAGCACAAGGGCAGAAGCATAGGCCCTGTCCTGGACTTCCGGTACCGGGGAGGATAACTGGAAAAAAATAGAAAGGGGCAATGTGGCTACCGGCTCAAGAAAAGAATTGGGAAGGTTATCGGTATATCCGGCTGTGAATAAGACCGAGGCCGCATCACCGATGGCGCGTCCGAAGGATAATAAAACAGCTGTGATGATACCGGAGAAAGATTGCCTTGTAAATATCCTGAAAGCTGTTTCCGATTTATTGGAACCCAGGGAATATGACGCTTCCTGAAGGCCAATAGGAACGGTACGTAATATTTCATCCATCGACCGGATCATGATGGGAAGGATAAACAAGGTAACGGTGAGGATCCCTGCTAACAAAGAAGTCTGTAATCCAAAAAAGATCATCAGGGTGAATCCGAAAGCGCCGTACACGATGGATGGGATTCCCCATATAAGGTCAAGGATGAAACGGATCAGATTGACGAGTTTTTTATGACGGATTAAAAAAACATTGATGTACAGCGCAACCGGTAACCCTATGATAAAGGCGAGGATCGTGGCTCCAAAGGCCAGGGACAAGGAACCCAGGATGGCATTCAGGATGCCCCCTCCTTTCCCGTAATAGTACCCCCCCTGGGGTACCTGGGTAAGTATTTCCCATGACATAGCTTTTATCCCTTTTTCAAAAATGGTATAGATGATAAGCGCCAGGATCAGCAAAATGAAGTACGTGGAAAAGATCATCATGACCTTAAAAAACTTCTCTTCAATTTTTTGCGACAATTTCATAGATGGTTAATTTATTATTGGCGGTCAGTATTTATTGTACCTGACAATAAAAAAATGCATGATCAGATTGAAAAACAGGGAGACGGCCAGTAAAAGAAGAGCAGCGAACATCAGCGCCGAGTCATATTTTGGTATTGACAACATTTCCCCATAATTGTTGGCGATCAGTGCGGGCAGGGTATATCCCGGATCAAAAACGTTTTTTGGCAGTCTGACAACATTCCCCACCACCATTAAAACCGCCATGGTTTCTCCAAAAGCCCTCGCCAGTCCGAAACCAAACGCGGCAATGATCCCAGGCAGGGCTTTACGCATCAGGACATGTTTGATGGTTTGCCAGGGGGTTGCTCCCAACGACAAGGCAGCTTCTTTAAGCTCAGTCGGAATGGCCCTGAAAATTTCGATAAGGATGTTCAGAATGAAAGGGATGATCATGATCGACAACACGAAGGAAGCAGCAATGATGCTATATCCCATGGTTTTGACCCCACACCACGGGCCCAGGTATTTTGAAATGAATGGGACGATCACAAGGATCCCCCACAGTCCATACACCACAGATGGGATCCCGGCCAGGATATCGATGGCGGGATGCATGATCCTGAGAAACCGTTTCTGTGTATATTGTGTCACATAAATTGCAGTCAGAAGGCAGATGGGGGCAGAAATCAACATGGCCAGGACAGTAACCCATATCGACCCGACAATAAATGGATAAAATCCGAATTTACCACTGGAGGGCCTCCATTCTTTTGAGAAGATCAGATCTATGATGGAATAATCATGGATCAGTAAAAAAGATTTTAAATAAAGGCCGAGGAATAGAAAAAATGGTAACAATGCAACCAGCAACAAGCTAATGATCATCCAGGAGTAGTTGACCACATGTCGTTGCTGCCGGTTGAGAAGATGCATTTCAGTTGAACTTTAATAATTCCGTTTTAATTTTTTCGGGTTTGATCATGACATAACCTGCTTCTGTAACAAATTTTTGACCGTCATTCAGCGCCCATTGCAAAAAGGCAATAACGAGTTTATTGGTCGGTTTTCCGCAGGAGACCAGATAGAGATCGCGGGCAGGCGGCGAGGGATAAACACCTTCATTGATAGCTTTCATGACCCCGTCCATGGTGCCATAGAAATTTTCCTGTGGGTCGATCCGTCCGTTTTCGTTCAAATCAATAGGGATTACAGCCAGTCCCTGATAAATTTTCCGCGATCCCATTTCATATACAAAGCCCAGGTTGTTAAACCCGATACCTTCAACATTTTTCCTGACAGCATCCGCTACGCCAGGGTCGCCGTTGACCCCCAGTCCCAACAGGTCTTCCTGTTTCTTCCCTTTCAGGTATTTCGCCCACATTTCGGCAGCCCCGCATGCATCTGACCGGGTAAAAGCCTGAAGGTCAATTGCAGATGAATTCCCGACAGCTTCTCCCCAGGTTTTGATTTTACCGGTTATAAAAATATCATAGAATTTCTGCCGGGTCAGTCCTTTCGTTTTCAAATCGCGCAAAACAGGGTTTTTAGCATTTACGGTTGGCAAGACCGCATCTTTAGCCACTGCGATCCACCACGCCCCTTTCGCTTGTTCTTCAGGGCTGACTGATTTCGAGAACATCCCGAGATCTACCATTTTCGACAAAGCATCGGCCATCCCCTTCCCTGCCCCGCCCGCTGAAACATTGATGGTCACCCTCGGATGTAGCTTATGGAATTCTTCAGCCCATTTCACCACCATCGGGTAGAGTGCAAAAGCGCCAGAAATAGTAATTTTCCCACGCAACGTATCCCCTTTTGAGGATATGTCCCGGTTCCCATTGTTGTTACAGGAAGAAAACAATATGCTCCCTCCAAAAAGGAAAATAAAAGCCAAAAGTAAACTGTAAAAGAAAAAATTACGATCCATATTATAGTTTATAAATCAGAATGTAAATTTAGTCCGTTCCGGGATGCACAAATTGAAATGTAAAATAAACTGAATTATTTCAGGATAAAAAATGATTTATTATATCTTCAACCCGGATCCCAGCAGCTTCCGCTTTATAGTTTCTGACGATCCGATGACGGAGGACAGAGGTGGCAACAGCCCTGACATCTTCTAGATCAGGAGAATATTTGCCACTGATGGCCGCGTGACATTTAGCGCCCAGGATCAGATATTGAGAGGCCCGCGGGCCTGCGCCCCAGGTCAGGTATTCGTTTGCCCAGCCATTGGCCTTTGTTGCGCCGGGACGGGTTGAGGTCACGAGGTTAACGGCAAACTGAAACACGTTGTCAGGCACCGGAATTTTCCTTATCAGGTTCTGATAAAAGAGTATTTCTTCTGATGAAAGGACGATATTGGGGATGATTGTTTTTTCAGTTGTTGTAGATTTGACAATTCGTATCTCTTCCTCCACGGATGGATAATCAAGCCAGATATTGAACATGAACCGGTCGAGCTGGGCTTCGGGTAAAGGATAGGTCCCTTCCTGTTCAATGGGATTCTGGGTAGCTAAAACGAAAAATGGCTCTTCCAGCAGGTAGGTGGCGCCTGCAACTGTTACTGCCTTTTCCTGCATAGCCTCCAGTAAGGCAGATTGTGTTTTAGGAGGTGTACGGTTGATCTCGTCAGCTAAAATGATATTGGCAAAAACCGGTCCTTTAATAAACCTGAAATGCCGGCTTTCATCCAGGATCTCGGTCCCAATGATATCAGAAGGCATCAGGTCGGGGGTAAATTGAATCCGATGATAGCTAAGCCCCAGGGCTTTTGACAAGGTATTTACCATCAGGGTTTTAGCAAGCCCGGGAACCCCAACCAATAAGCAATGGCCTTTACAAAAAATCGAGATGAGCAAATTTTTTATTACGTCATCCTGCCCAACAATCACCCTGCCCACTTCCGCTTTAAGGAGATTATATTTACTTACCAATAAATCAACTGCTTCAACATCAGAGTTAACATGCATAGGAGTATCTTAGTTTTTCATCCATTTTCTTTCGAATGGACAAGTACGATAGTTTCCTAATATTTTTATATAGGTTGAACTGATCCGCGAAGTGATCCATTCGTCAATTACATCCATTTTTTTCTTGTTCAGCGCTAATTCCTGGATGCGGGCATAATCTTCATCAAGGTTGGCTTTATGTGGATTTGACCGATCTTTCAGATAATAGATCCGGTAATCTTGTTTACCTCGGTCAGTAGTCAGGACCGGGGCGGAAATATCACCAAATTTAAGTTTGTCGACCACGAAAAATATTTTCGGGTCAAGTTGGCTCATTTCGAACCGGGTATTTCCAGAGGCATTGTTGATCATCAATCCTCCATTGTTTTTATTGGGGTCATCGGAAAACTGGACCACCGCCTGATCAAAGGTAATTTTCTTGTTTATGATCAGTAATGAAATGCTATCCAAAAAATTCTTGGCCTTGTTTAGGTTTATCAATGATACCTTGGGCTGTAGCAGGATATGGCGGACATTGACATATTCCCCCCTCCGTTCGATACTTTGAATAATATGAAAACCATCTTCTGTTTCCACAATATCTGAAACTTCTCCGGGTTTTAATCTAAAAGCGGCCGCTTCAAATTCAGGCCGCATCTCTCCTCGTTTGAACATACCCAGTTCGCCTCCTTGTTTGGAAGAACCAGGATCTTCGGAATATAGCACTGCCAGGGTGCTGAAATCATCCCCCTTTGCAATCCGGTCTTTAAATCCCTTCAACTTAGTTATTGCTTCCTGTTTTTCCTCTTCACCAATCTGCGGCTGCTTAACGATCACGCCCAATTCTATTTCAGCATTGATCAATGGAATGCTGTCTTTGGGCATTTTCCTGAAAAAAGACTTTACTTCCGCGGGTGTGATGGTCACGTCTTTGGTGATTTTCTGCTGAGCCTGCTCCGTCAGCATTTGTTCCTTTACGACAGACCGGAGCTCATTCTTTATTTCCAGTAAAGACTTCCCAAAATGCTCTTCAAGGCGTTCAGGAGTCCCCGCCTGTGAAAGAAAATAGCGCATCCTGCGGTCCATTTCCGATTCTACCTGGTCATCCGTTACGGTTATACTGTCAACCTGAGATTGGTGGAGCAACAACTTCTGAAAAAGCAACGATTCTAAAATCTGGCATTTCAACCCGGTGGCAGTCCCCTGAATATTTCCCTGCGATCTTATCTGAATATATTGGTTTTCGATATCAGATTTCAGGATCACATTTCCACCTACAATGGCAACTATCCCATCCAGGATCGAATCAGCTTTTACCTGAGCCGTAACAGGAGGTATATGATTGAGAAGCAAGATTGGCAACAGATATAAAAAACGAGGGATTTTCATACTATGAATTATTAAACCAGGTCGGGTCAGTAGATCTCGAAATCATTATTTTTTAATGCTTTGGTATAAATATCTTCCTGCATCCTGCTGATCAGTTCAATTTTCCTTTTGTTCAGGATGATATCGTGAATCTGTTGTTTTTCAAGACTATAAGGAGAAATATTTTCCTTAATCATAAAGTTCCTGAAGCAAACCAGATATTGATACATGGAATCCTGCACCTCGACATTCCTGTTTTTTTTCAAAAATTCCTCCGGGTCATAGGTACGGATCGGGATTTGTTTGAGTACATCGTTGAAGAACAACCAGGTTTGGTCATCCAGGAAATAATCGACGGCGTTTTTTTCGCATAGTTCAACCAACCCGTTATTATCATCCTGGCTGTCAGATGACAACAATTTTTTAAATTGTTTTTGCAAGGAGGATTTCAAAGGCAGCTTAACATATTTAATCTGAACAATATGATCTTTCAGGAGAAAATTCTGCTGGTTGGCATCATAGTAATTTCTGGACTCCACATCAGTGACAATGGTATCAAGTTTTTGCTTTACCAATGCATTTTCATATTCATAGATAATCAGTGAATTTTGATAATCCTCTAACTGCTTGGTGAAATCCATCTGATCTTTGGCCAGATTATTAACAGCTTGTTTGACCATCAGCTTTTGACGGACCCAGTTATCGATGAAATTCCGGGTGAGGACCAGGCTATCTTTAGGTAAAGTACCCGGAGGGATAGCCCCTTTCAGGTCGGATTCATAGAGGTAATCTTTGTTCACACGCGCCAGGACGCGTTCGGTCTTTTTTTTAAAAAACGTCGTACACGAGGTTAGAAGGATCAGTATAATAAATACGAACTTTTTCAAAGGATCTATTTAATTTGGGCCAGGACCTCTTTGTTCACAACAACCGGGTACTTTGCCCGCAAGGCCGAGATCCATTCTTTTTCAAGATAATTCTGGTAGTCAGCCGTGATCAACCCCCTGGCTTCATTGAGTTCTTTGGGTTCCGGTTTCAGCGCTTTTCTGACAAACACTAAAACTGTGGCGCCATTGATTTTCATATCGCCCGACATACCAGGGTTCCACGCGATGGAATCGATGATTTTATTTTCTTTCCGGGAAAATTTTCCGCTTTCGATGGATACAACTTTCAATGAATCGGTATTCAGCGCCTTGAGAATATCAGCATCAGCGCTGCCTGATTTTATAAGATCCTTTACCTTCTGCACGGAAGTGGGATTGGTGATGGTATAGATGCTGGCATTCAGCCGGGAATCCCACATATAGTTCCGCTTATTTTTCTGGTAAAAGGTTTTTAATCCGGTGGTATCCTTCACTGCTTTTGACCAGACTTTTTGATCGGTCAGATCAAAAAGCAGGATCCCGTCGCGATATTCATTGATCAGCGTTTTAAATTCCGGGTATTTATTTTCCAACTGACTATCTTCGAATTTTACCAGGCAGTCATCGGTATACAGGAGATACATTTTATCGACATAGCGTTGGATGTTTTCCGGTTCCCTTCTGCGTTGGTTACGGGCTAAATAGTCCGCGAAATTTTTCTGGCTGTAAGATTTTTGTCCGATTGTCAGCAAGGTCTTATCAAGGTCTTTAGCCCATTCCGCTTTCCATTTTCCGAAAAAGATACTGTCGTTGACCACGTTGTAAAAATCTTTCAGCGCCAGGGGATTTTCCGTAATGGTGTTTTCAGTCCTGATCCGGTCAATGACAACCTGTTTGGTAGCTTCTCCACGCGAATCTTTTAACACTTTCTGTTTCAATTCCGCTTTATCTTCTTCGGGAGTCTTTACTGTTTTCTTTTCAACAAGCTTAATAATATGCCAGCCATAAGAAGTCAGGATGGGACTGGAATAATCCCCAATTTCTTTGAGTTGATAGATGGCATCAATAAATTCGGGTACCAGCCGGTTCACTCCACGGCGGGGAAGGACGCCACCTTTCGTGGCTGATCCTTTATCATCAGAATAAGTTTTTACAAGGTCTTCAAATTTAACGCCCGATTGCAATTTTGTATAGACGGAATCGATCCTGCTTTTAATTCTGGCGGAATCTTCAGGAGTAGCGTTTCGCGGGATAGTCATAAAGATATGGGCAACAACAAAATCGCCAAGTGAGGGCCTCTCATTAAAAACTTTGATCAGGTGATAACCATATTCCGTTCTTACCGGTATAGAAACCTGGCCAACTTCTGTATTATATGCGCCATTTTCGAAAGGGTAAACCATATCGAAAACGGTAAAATATCCAAGGTCGCCTGAATTACCTTTGAGGAAGGGATGTTGTTGATTGGCTTCGCGATCTTTGGCTGAAGGATCTTCAGAATATTCAAGGGCAACTTTTTCAAAAGGTTCTCCTTTTGTCAGCAGTCCCCTTACCATGATAGCTTTTTCGTATGCGGCAAGAGTATCCTGGGGGGAAGGATCCGGCTTCAGTTTGAAGAATATGTGACTGGCGCGGATATCAGTTTTCTCCCTTTCAGTTGCTTCAGCGATCAATTTGTCGAGGGTGGCTTCATCCGTAAAGTAGGGTTTTGCCAATTGTTCGCGGTAACCGTTCAATTCATTCCTGAAGGAGGCGGCCGTATCGAGTCCCAACTCTTCTGCTTCTTTAACTTTCAGTTTGAAATTAATGAAAAGGTCAACATATTCCGCAAGGGATTTTTTATCAATATTTTCTCCCTTGAAATTATTTTTTTGATAGATGTTCATAAACTCACCGACCATGACCTTCTTTCCGGCGATGGTCATCAGTACATCATCATTACTTACCTGGGCAATGAGGGAAGCGCTTAAGAGAAAAAGCGATAAAAGTAAAATGTTAATTCTCAGGATCTTCATTTTTCAAATTATTAATTCGATAATATTAACGGTGGAATGAGCGATAAATTTTTAAAGGGTGATGATAATTTTCCAGTTATCTGCTGTAATTCGGGGCCTCACTGATGATGGTCACATCATGGGGGTGGCTTTCGGTAATACCAGCAGCGGTAATTTTCATAAATTTAGCTTTCTGAAGTTGTTCGATGGTACCGGAACCTGTATAACCCATCCCGGCCCTTAAACCACCCACCATCTGATAAATCACTTCCGATAGCGAGCCTTTATATGGGACGCGGCCCACAATACCTTCCGGCACCAATTTCTTTATATCGTCTTCCATATCCTGGAAGTAACGGTCCTTTGAACCTTGTTGCATGGCTTCAATGGAACCCATTCCCCGGTAAGATTTGAATTTCCGGCCTTCATAAATGATCGTGTCCCCCGGTGATTCATCAACTCCGGCAAACAGCGATCCGGCCATGATGGTATGGGCGCCTGCAGCCAGGGCTTTCACAATATCGCCCGTGTAGCGGATGCCCCCATCTGCAATGGCAGGTATCCCGCTTCCCTTCAGCGCTGTTGCCACCTCATAAATGGCAGAAAGCTGAGGGACTCCGATCCCGGCGATGATCCGGGTGGTGCATATTGAACCAGGGCCAATCCCAACTTTCACGGCATCAATCCCGATGCTGGCCATATCCTTGGCAGCTTCGGCGGTCGTGATATTACCGACGATCAGGTCAACGTCAGGAAATTCCTTTCTCACCCGGCGGGCCATTTCCATCACGCCGCGTGAATGTCCATGTGACGTATCGATTACAATGGCGTCCACCTTTTCGCGGACCAGGGCTGCAACGCGGTCAAGGGTATCAAAAGTAACGCCCACCCCTGCAGCAACGCGCAACCGTCCAAGGCTGTCCTTACAGGCATTGGGCCTGGCTTTGACCTTGATGATATCTTTATACGTAATAAGCCCGATAAGTTTATTGTTCTTATCGACAACCGGGAGTTTCTCAATTTTATGTTTTTGCAGGATGGCTTCAGCCTGTTCAAAATCAGTAAATTCGCTGATCGTGATCACAGCTTTGGTCATGACTTCATTCACGGGCCGCGCATGATCCCTTTCGAACCGGAGGTCACGGTTTGTGACAATTCCTACCAGCTCCTTGTCATCATTGGTGACAGGGATACCGCCAATGCTGAATTCTTTCATCATGGCCAGGGCATCGCCAACCAGGGCCCTATCGTTAAGTGTCACCGGGTCAAGGATCATCCCGTTCTCTGCGCGTTTTACTTTTCTGACCTGAAGCGCCTGATCTTCGATCGACATGTTCTTATGGAGTACCCCGATACCTCCCTCCTGTGCAATGGCGATCGCCATTCTGGATTCCGTAACGGTATCCATCGCGGCCGAAACAATCGGGATGTTGATTTTGATATTCCTGGAGAACATGGTCGATACATCAACTTCCCTCGGCAATATTTCGGAATATGCCGGGATCAGCAAAACATCGTCGTAAGTGAGACCTTCACCCCGAAATTTGTCTGAATTGAGGAACATACCCATGAGTATTAATGTGCAAATGTATGAAATTTTATTATTTACCAACAGGTATAAAGGAAAGGGTGAAACGGGAAATAGTGTATTTGTTGAACAAAGGATTTAACGGCGGGACCATATTAGCCGTACGCGACGGTATCCCGAATTTTGAACTGGTCGGATTGGTCAAATCCATCTCGACGAAAAGGGAATATGTCCTTTGTCCCAGGAATGATATGAATGTCTATTACAATGATATAGAAATTCTGTACATTTGAAGCAAAATTCCAAGAATCCGCAAAATGAAAAAATTTATCCTGCTAACTTTAATGGTTGTTTTCTCCTTCTCCGTCTTTAGTCAGACCGAGAAATACTCGAAAGTAAAAATTTACGCCGATGACCGGGGCCTCCAGCAACTGGGGAACCTTGGATTGGCCGTGGATGAAGGTATTTACCGTAAGGGGGCCTTTTTTATCTCCGATTTTTCACAAAGTGAAATAGAAATGATACGGTCCCATGGTTTTTCTTATGAAATCCTTGTTGATGATGTCATTACAGAATACCTGAAAAAAAATGCAGAATTATCCAGGATGCCTCCCCAGGGACATCCGCTATTATCGCGCAACTATCCGGTCCCTTATGAATTTGAGATAGGCTCGATGGGTGGATTTTGCACCTGGGAAGAGTTCCAGGCCCATCTTGATTATATGTACGCGACATATCCCAACCTTGTTTCACAAAAGGTTTCCCTGGGGCAGACCGATGAAGGCAGATCGGTATTCATGGTAAAAATCACCGGTACTTCCAACCGGAAAGACCCAAAACCACAGGTGCTTTATACAGGGATGCATCATGCCCGTGAACCGATCGGGATGATGCAGCTTTTGTTTTATATGTACTACCTGCTGGAAAATTATAATACAGACGCGGAAATAAAATACCTGGTTGACAATACCGAGATGTATTTCGTCCCAATACTGAACCCCGACGGGTATAAATACAATCAGGCCACCAACCCTTCGGGAGGCGGTATGTGGCGCAAAAACCGTCACAATAACGGCAGCGGCATATACGGTGTGGACCTCAACCGCAATTATGGATATATGTGGGGTGGCGAAGGATCTTCAGGATATCCCGGGGATGAAACATACCGTGGAACAACCGCTTTTTCCGAAGCGGAAACCATGGCCTTGAAGACTTTTTGCGAAAACCACCAGTTCAGAATTGCCATCAATTATCATTCGGTATCCGCCCTCCTGCTCTATCCCTGGGGATACACGTATGACGTTTGCGCGGATAATGACCTGTTTCATAAACAGGCCGGCCTGATGACCGGCGATAGTCATTATACTTATGGCCCAACAGCCCCTACTATCTACGTCACATCAGGTGGTTCTGATGACTGGATGTACGGAGAACAAACGACGAAAAATAAAATTCTTTCCTATACTCCGGAAATTGGCGGCAGTGGTTTCTGGCCGTATTCCAATGAAATCATCCCGCTTTGCCAGGAAAATATGCTTACCGATATTATGGCGGCCCGTTTTGTACATAATTATGGATCCATCCAGGATCAGTCCCCTGCCATCCTGTCGCAAAACAGCGGTTATCTTAAATTCAGCGTTACCCAATTGGGGATAGATTCCACCACCTCTTTTTCGGTTTCCATCACTCCGCTTGGAACCGGTTTCGCAACCATCGGCGACTCGGTCATTTTAGGAGGGATTACCCCGAACCATACTGCCATAGACTCTATAACTTACCTCCTTGATCCTGACATCCAGCCCGGCGTTACCCTTTCCTATATCCTGAAACTGAATGACGGCGCTATCATACGGACAGATACCATCAATAAAATATATGGTCAGCCTATAACGCTTTTTAACGATATGTGCAGCAATCTGGGGAATTGGACGCCAGGTGGATGGGGCATCTCAACGGCGAGCTATCATTCGGCCCCGGCCAGTATAACCGATTCCCCTAACGGAAATTATCAGGATAACATCAATAAATCGATCACCCTGACCAACACGGTTGACCTTACTACCGCTAACTATGCCATGTTGAATTTTTGGGCAAAGTGGGATATCGAAGCCGGGTATGATTATGCCCAGGTAAAAATTTCGATCAACGGAGGTTCGACCTGGACTCCCCTGGCCGGAAATTATACTCATTTAGGGAACTCTTACCAGGATCCCGGCAAACCGGTTTACGATGGCTCCCAGTTAACCTGGGTCGAAGAAAACATTGACCTTACACCTTACCTTGGACATACCATCAAACTGCGTTATACCCTGGTCAGCGATGGAAACGTAACAGGCGACGGTTTCTATTTTGACGATGTATCCGTTATCACTGTCGGGGCCCCGGCTGGCCATGCCATCAGCGGGCTGGTCTCCTATCCGAATACAGGTAATACGCCTTTGGGAGGGATACAGTTGAATTTGAGAAATAATCAGGGAAATATCATCGCGGCAACTTCTACGAATGCATCCGGTAATTATTCCTTCAGTGGCATCGCCGATGGAACTTATATCCTTGAAGCCACAACCGCTAAATTATGGGGTGGGGTGACGGCGACCGATGTACTGCTCTATAAAAAACACATCGCGAATATAGAACCACTAACCGGTATTTTCCTGGCATCAGGAGATGTCAACGGCAGCGGGGACTTATCAGCCAGCGATGTCCTGCTGGTAAAAAAACGCATTATCTCCCTGATCAGCGCGTTTCCAGCCGGCGACTGGCTTTTTAATCCACAACCAGTCCTAATAAACGGCGGGAATATCACCCAAAATTTTAACGGGCTGACCTATGGCGATGCCAATGGGTCCTATCAACCTGTTGCTTTGAAAAACATACCGGTCAATACCCGTGAACAAGGTAGCCTCACAATTGGGCAGAAAGATGATCCGGAAGGGACCTTTTCTGTTCCCTTGACGATCGATAATATTTCCAATCTCGGATCATTTCAGTTTACCTTACAGTATGATCCTCATAAGCTGAGCTTTGTATCCGTAAAAGACCTTTATCCCGGTCTGGAATCCCTCCTGACCGGTAACCCGGAGCCCGGAATACTAACATTTATCTGGGCCGCAGATGATAAAGGCCTGGAAACCCCCTCCTGTACCTTGTTTAACCTGCAATTTATGGCCCTTTCATCTCAACCATCCGAAATCATTTTCTCAGAGCATCCTGCTATGGCCGAATTCGGCGACTATGAGGGGATCATTTACAAACCTTTACTGAAATCAGGAAGCATTGGAAAAACAACCCTGTCCGGTGAAACTTTGAAACATGGATTTACGGTCTTTCCAAACCCGGGACATGGAACTTTCACCATACATTCAAGTATGACCGGGGAGCCTGTATTTGACATCAGGATAACTGACCCGCTTGGAAAAATTGTTTACAACCAGCCGGACATGGCACTTAATTCCAATAAAGACCTTTTCATTGACCTGGGATCTATCCCGGGAGGAATTTATCTGTTGACCATTGAAGGGAACGATCAACGCTTTATTGAAAAAATCGTTGTTCTCTGAAACATCAATAAATTTTCATGGAGTATCAGGTAACCTGGAATTCGCCAAATAATATCGGTCCATGAAGCGCCTGCCGGTTTATTTCATTTTCCTTGTATTGCTTGCAGCAGGTTGCAGCAAGAAGACACAAGACGGGACATCTGAAAATCAGGTAAAACCAGGCATGTACGATTCTGACATCCTCATCGATGGGATTAAAAGGACATTCCGGTATTATATTCCGACATCCTACAATTCAGGTTTGCAACCCCGTTTAACTTTTGTGTTGCATGGGATGACTCAAACCGGGCCGGATATCATGGGATCGGTCTTTGACCTGATAGGCCCGGAAGCGGATACATTGAACAGCATAATCATAACTCCAACCGCCTTATATGGTCATTGGAATGACAGGATGGGGGGTGTTTTCCCATCCACAGATACCATTGACGATGTCAAATTTCTGACCACCCTGATCGGTTATTTTGTTGCAAGGTTTAACGTGGACCCCGATGGGATTTATTTCATGGGATTTTCTAATGGTGGTATGATGACCTACCGGATGGCCTGTGAAATTCCCGACAGGATAAATGCCATTGCCCCTTTTATTTCAATGATGGGCACAGCTGCCGCTGATCTTACGCGGGACAGCGCTCCGGTTCCGGTTTTCATTACCAATGGCACGGTTGATCCCATCATGAAATGGGATGGTGGCATTGTGGGAACATCAACTGTACCGGTTTTAGGCGTTTTACTTTCAAATGTTGATAATGTCGCTTATTGGGTAAACCGAAACCATGCAGATCAGGTCCCTGACACCATCTATATCCCGGATTTTTGCCGGGGGGATAGTTGCACCGTGGTTAGCTATCAATACAGCGGAGAAAACGAGGTGATTTTCAACAAAGTGATCAATGGTGGTCATTTTACGCCAAAACTCAGCGCCATTCCGGTGGTTCCAACTTATAACTGTGATTATGAATCGGTTGTTGAAGCCTGGAACTTTTTACATCGCCATATTCCGGCTTCACCGTAATGTATCCCGGATAGGATATGGTTGTTTTTAATATTATTGAAACAATAGTTTATAAAGTTCTTGCAAATCCGGAGAAAGAATTACCTCAGTTCTGCGGTTAGCCGCACGTCCTTCAGTTGTCTCATTCGATTTCACGGGATGAAATTTACCCCTCCCCGATGCTGTGATACGTGTCGGATCAAAACCATTATCAGTTGTCAGAATACGGACTACAGAATTAGCCCTTGCTGTGCTGAGATCCCAGTTATCCCTGAATTGGTTTGTCTTAATGGGAACATCATCTGTATGCCCTTCGATCATCACGGTAATGTCTTTGGTGCCATTAAGCACTTTGGCAAGGGTTATCAATGCTTCTTTCCCCTGAGGATTAACCACATCGCTACCTGATTTAAACAGCAATTTCTCCTCAAGCGAAACATAAACCTTACCATCTTTAATGTAAATGGATAATTCATCGGTTTTATAATTCATCAAAGCTTCAGCTATTGCATTCTGAAGATTGGCCATTATGTTCTTCTGTGACTGAATCATATCCTGGAGGGCTTTTAAACGTTTCGCCTGATCAGCAATAGTCGTTTTTGATTCGGTTGAAAGGATACTCAGATCATTTTGAATCTGAGCATTTTCATTCTGCAGGTTTGCCTTTTCCCCATATAGAATTTTAGCCTGAGCATTGCATTCATTTAGCTGACCGAGTGTAATGGCATTGTCTTTCTGGAGCTTATCAACCCTGGCTTCTGAAGCCATAAATTTTTTACTTGACACGCATGATGTAAATGATAAACCAATGATCAAGGATAAGACTGTAATAAACCGGAATACTTTTTTCATGTTATATTTTTTAAGTGAACACTTTTTTGCAAAGATTGGCTTCATTATAACAACATGTGTTACATAACTCTATATTTATATTACATGATTCACACATTTTGCCTTCATATTGGGGCCACATAATTTGCAGTATGATTAGTGATGTGTGAATGATGTAACTCTTTTATGCAATTGTGTAATATTTCTCTGTTTAAAGGTGTACACCTTTGCAGCGTGGTAATTTCATCACAATAAAAATTAAAATCATCATGGAAACTAATATTAAAATGCTTACCCTCATTCTTATCTTTTGTTTCGGTAGCCTCATGATACCGGACAAAGCAATAGCACAGGGAGTCTCTGTCAGCTTTCAGGTTTTTTATGACGAATTAAGCCCTTATGGAACCTGGGTGGAAAATCCCGATTATGGGTATGTCTGGGCCCCTGATGTAGAACCCGGATTTACACCATATTCCACAAACGGTTACTGGGTATTTACGGATCTGGGATGGACCTGGATTTCCAACTATTCATGGGGATGGGCGCCATTTCACTATGGTCGTTGGTTCACCGATCCGGAATATGGTCCGATGTGGGTCCCTGATGACGAATGGGGCCCGGGATGGGTCACGTGGAGAAGATCAGTAAATTATTACGGATGGGCTCCTATTGGACCTGGCATCAACATCAGTTTAGCATATAGCAATGGTTATAATCTGCCTTACAATCAGTGGACATTTATAAGTGGAAATTATTTGGGAAGGACAAACATCGATAATTATTACCTCAATTCCTCAAACAATATGGTGATCATCAACAATTCAACGGTAATAAATAATACAAGGATAGATAAATCACATCATGTCATGTTCAATGCCGGTCCCGACAGACGCGAAGTGGAAAGACGCGCGGGAAGAACATTCACCCCGGTAGTTATACAGGAAAGCAATAAGCCAGGAGAACATCTGGTGAAAAACCATCTCCAGATTTACAGGCCGCCGGTACAAAAAAATATCCAAAGCGGGCCGAAACCCGTACCATCGAGAGTCGAAAGCCTGAAAAGCATGAAACCTGCTACACAAAGAGCTGTTATAAACCCATCACAAAAATCAAATCAGCCATCCAGACAGCAACCATCAGAAAAGCAAAAAGCACAGCCGCCTGCACGGCAACAACAAAAACAACAACCTCAGGCCCAGCCAGCCACACAGCAACAACCACAAAAACAACAACCCCAGGCCCAGCCAGCCACGCGGCAACAACAAAAACAACAACCCCAGGCCCAGCCAGCCACGCGGCAACAACAAAAACAACAACCCCAGGCCCAGCCAGCCACACAGCAACAACCACAAAAACAACAACCCCAGGCCCAGCCAGCCACGCGGCAACCCGCACAACCTCAGCGAGACAAGCCAACCAAAAAGTCGGAAGAGACCAAACAATCTAAAAATGATAAACCAAACAAAAAATAAATTGAGAAAAGTTTCGTATTTTTAAAGTATGAAAAAGACACACTTGCTGTTTTGTAGCATTATCCTGATTGTTTTTATAGCCAATGGGTCTTGTATATCAAAAGACAAGAAACATCAGGCAAAGAATGGAGATCTTCATCTATCCGGCGCCATTAACCAGCATAGTAACCTGCCGTTCGACAGCAACTTGTTGATCACGTTCTACCGGTCTTATCCCGCGTTGAACAAATATCAAAAGGATGTTGTGGAAGTATACCGGCAACATCACTATAACTACATCTGGTATGATAAAGGAGGTGTGGTGGAATTTGGTCAAACCCTTTTCAACAAGGTCACCGAACTCACGGTTGAGGGAGTCTCTTTAAAATTTCCTTACCAGGAGAAAATTGATGACGTCTTTGATAATGAAAAGGAGAATACGCTATCCCAAACTGAGACCGAACTGATGCTCACCAACCTGTATCTCTTCTATGCTAAAAATGTGTACAAAGGAATAAGTGAGGACTCAACAAAAGCCATTGGGTGGTTGCTTCCCCGCAAGCAGATCTCATACACCGCGTTGCTGGATTCGGTCATGTCAGATCCGGAATTGCTCATCCGCGACGACAGTGTTTTATTCAGCCAGTATTATAAACTGCGGGATATCCTGAAACGATACCTTGCGATTGAGAAAAACGGAGGCTGGGGCCTGGTTGACCTTGACCCTAAATTAAAGGCCTATAAACCGGGTGATACGGCAAAGGCTATACGGCAGATAAGGAAGCGTCTTTTTATTACGGGAGATATCAAACAGAACACCGAGAGTAACAAATATGACCCGGAATTGGTTGAAGCAGTAATAAAGTATCAGGAACGAAACGGTTTCGAACCCGGAAAATTAATTTTAGCGAAACATATCCGTGAGATGAATGTGCCCATTGAAGAACGGATCAGGACGATCATCGTGAATATGGAGCGTTGCCGGTGGATCTCCCCGGAATTTGCCAGGGCGAAAGAATACGTTGTTATAAATATTCCTTCCTTTAAGCTGAACCTGATCCGCAACGGGAAAAACGAATTCGAATCGCCTGTAATCGTGGGGAAAAATGTAACGAAAACCGTTATTTTCAGTGGGATGCTGCGTTATATCGTATTCAGCCCTTATTGGAACCTGCCACAGAGCATCATCAACAAGGAGGTTAAACCGGGGATGGCGAAAAACAAACATTACCTGGAAGCGCACAACATGGAGTGGAACAATGGCCAGGTACGTCAGAAACCAGGGAAAAATAACTCACTGGGGTTGGTTAAGTTCATGTTCCCGAACTCTGATGATATTTATATTCACGATACACCTGCCAAAAGCCTTTTTGCAAAAGAGAGCAGGGCTTTCAGCCATGGTTGTATCCGTATGGAAAGGGCCAGGGATTTTGCGATTGAGCTCCTGAAAGATGACCCAAACTGGACTCCTGTAAAAATAGACGCGGCGATGCACAGCGGAAAAGAAAGCGCCTATTCGTTAAAGAATAAAATACCTGTTTATATAGGATATTTGACAGCCTGGGTAGATCCGCGAGGTGAGATTAACTTTTATAAAGATATTTATAAAATGGATGAACGGCTGGCTGATCTATTGATCGGTAAAAAATAAGATTGTGATTTGTATTCACTTGAACTGCGGGGAAATTCTGTTAACTCCCGGAACCGCGTTTACCGGGTTACCCGAAGCCGCTGACGATGCAGTCTTCTGCGCCTGCATTGGAAATACAGGAAGCAAAATAAAATGAGGGCCAGAAGGTATTTCTGCATTTTATGTGTGAATTTTCAAGCTAAGGTACGAAACTGCTGATTATGACGTTTGTCAGATGAAGGATAACTTCCCTGCCATCGTGTAATAGAGTATTAAATATATGTTTACCTTCACAAAATGAACAAGTATTTTTTGTATCTCCTGTTTCTTCTGATCCCGGTTATAAACAAGGCTGGTCCGGATAAACCAGTTTCAGCTGTTGGATGGACAGGTGATATTTATTCTACATTGAATTTAGCTGAAAAGGGTTTATCGAATGACGTTTTTCAGCTTGCCATAAAAGGGTACAGAAAACTGGCCGCCAATGGAAAACTGCAGAATTCCGACATTTTAACTATTGCCGATTTTTCTCAATCAAGTAAAAACAAACGGTTATATGTGATTGATCTAAAAAACAAGGCATTGTTGTTCAATACCTATGTTGCCCATGGCCGGAACACGGGAGAAGAGTTTGCGAAATATTTCTCGAACAAAGCGGGTTCCTGTAAAAGCAGCCTTGGGTTTTATATAACCCGGAACCATGCAACAGGCGCCAGTGTCGGATTGTCGCTGATCATCGACGGGGTAGAAAAAGGGTTCAACGACAATGCACTGAAACGGCAGATCATCATGCACGGGGCAACTTATGCCACGGAGAATTTCATAAGGAGGACCGGCAGGCTGGGCCGAAGTTTTGGATGCCCCTCCCTCCCACCCGATCTCATCAAACCGGTTATTGAGACCATTGAGAAAGGTACCTGTTTGTTTATTTATCATCAGGACGAATATTACATCCGGCACTCCTCCCTGCTGAATTAACAATCACGATGTGACGTCCCAAAAAAGAAGCCGCCCAAAATGAACAGCTTTTTACCGAACCATGCAAGCGACATACGAAAGCCTACAATTTTACGGGCATTATCCAAGGGTGATCCAGGTTGCAACTTGTCAAATTTATTAACAGCTTCTCCAATGATGCTCGGATAATATCAGACAAGTACTTTTTGCTTTGCTCCGTCATAGATCAATATTTTTGTAGAATCAATACTTTTTCGTAAGTATGGATTGTGAATCGATGTTTCATCTTGTATAAACATAATCCAAAGATAAAGGCATATTTTGAGACATATCAAATTTCTAAGCCGTTTTCATTGGTTTGTTGTCAACGATCTGAGGCTATGTGCCTTTAAATTTCTACACTCATTTTTAAATGTTTCCCAAATCCTTGGCGAACAATGCGCATCAATGTTGTAAGCCGTATATCGGAAGCGTCATTTTCAATTCTGGAAATATATGTCTTTGTTGTACCGCATTTTGCGGCAAGCTGCTCCTGAGTCATTCCTTGCTCTTTCCGAAGTTCTTGAAGCATCACACCAATTCTGAAAGATTCAAATCCTTCTTCAAATTCCTCTCTCTCAGGGTTTCCCCTTTTACCATACTGCATATCCAAATGATCAGTAAAGGAGGTTAAGTTTTTATTTTTCACGTTTTTCATCGAAATATTGTTTTTTTAATTTTTCAGCTAATTCAATTTCATTTTTTGGTGTTTTCTGCGATTTCTTCTGAAAGCCGTTCAGCAATATGATAAGTCTTCCTTCATCAAAGAAGCTGAATACTCTATAAATATCACTGCCCACCTCCACTCTAACTTCGAAGAGCCCACTGGTATCCTCCATGTGTTTGAAATACTTACCAGGAACTCTCTCAATTGTTGCTATTAATTTCAAAGTCCAGTTGAATTTTCTTTTGACCTCTGGTTTAAGTGTCACAAAGAAGTCCAAATAGAATCTTTTGTAATAATAAATATCCCTGATAAAATTTTCATTCATGAGGCAAAGTTAGCTAATTAGGTAACAATATGCAAATTTTTGTCAAGGTATTTTATGACATGTCCGTTTTTCGCGGGCATTAGCGCTAATCGAGTAGGCTGCCCCGTCAGCATCGCCGACGGGGAGAACCGCTCACACCACTCCAGCCCTGCAACCTGGCCCCTTCGCTAAAAATGTTCACTGAACATTTTCTTGACGCTCCGCCCTCTGTGGTACGCCTTTCCTGCGTTTGGTGAGTTTGCCGTTAATCTTGATCGGCGCCCTCAGCCATTTGCGTATC
>JALNWE010000022.1 GCA_023231065.1 Bacteroidales bacterium | reverse complement strand
TTGAAGTGATCGGGGCAGGAGGTGTTGTATAGTTTCCCGACAATGTTGCCAGTAAATCACCGGTCCCGATATCATAGATCATTAGTTTATCCTGGTCTGGTTCGGTGTTGAAATTGTTTGGCGTAATAACCAGCTTGCTGGCGCCGGGAGGCGTGATGAACCACTTGCAGGTAGATTGATTTCTGTATGGAAAGCGTCCGCTACCATCATCAATATGTCCCCATGCTTCCAACAGAGTTGTGGTCATGTTACAAAACTTAATAAGGCTGGTGGAATAGTTGGCCCTCCACCCGGGAGCCGTACCGGAACCATCGGCAATAAAAGTAATGAACATGGCAGGGCCGGTAGAGGTGACCGAAGGCATGGAGGTCAAATTCCCTGAAAAGGTTCCTAAAAGCGGAGCCGTCGCATCTATCCCATCGTAAACATTCACGATATCTCCGGTGGCTGTGTTGAAATCGGTGAAACTGAGGGTGATCGTATGCACACTGTCGTCAGGCGCGATCAGCCAACTGCAATTGGCGTTATTCTGATAGTCCGCTGCCGGACCGCTGCCATCTTCAATAGAGCCGAAATTGTCAGTAACATTCACATTTCCTGCACAATAAGATGGATATAAAGACGCATCGGGGGCAATGTGCACCACAGCGCCCTGGTTAAGATTGAAATTACTACCATTGGGGTTCAGGTTGTTGATATAAAAATATCCGTTTGCCGTGCCACCCCAACCCCAGTTGAAATGGAACATATAATCGGACCCTACCTGCTGATATCCGTCCAGTACGAAAGCATGGCCCACTACGTCGTTATCCCCGGAATATTCAATGGGTTTAGAAGCGTCAATATCCCCTTTGAGAAGGGTGATCCAGCTCTGGTAGTTGCTGTACCGGCTTTTATGCTGGACAGTATTGGCATATTTGAAATAGGTCTTTAGGGCATAGATTACTTTAGTTGTAGTTGTGCCTGAACCATCCGGCCCATACTGCATATCGACGCTGATGCCGCAATGCCATGCCAGGAGGGCCAGTGCGCTGGATTCAAGATTGGTTTCGTCGGGCATTCCATTCCAGTCGTAAGTAGTTCCCCCGAAATTGGCACATTGCTGTCCATAGTTGCTCTGTATGGGACTGATGCAATGGGAACCTTGTCCTTGTGCAGGATACCGCCAGTAATGCATGATCTGGCTCATGGCAGTAGCCACACATCCCGACGGAACGCGTCCATAATAACTGCCTGTACTCGCCGGATCTTTCGGACACATACCATTATAAGGAAAATCCTGATTCCACATACTCCTGATCAGGGGCTCAACATCCGTGGTGGCCACTGGATGGTCAGAATGAACCGGGCCTTTCTTTAAAAGCTGGCCCCATTCCTTGCTGATGGCAGCATCGGATTTGAGGTTCCCTGCCCGTACCGAGTTAATTTCGAATTTATAATTGGATAACCAAAATGTAAAATTTCCAGGAAGGTTATCCGGAGAATAGGAGGATTCGAAAGAATACCCGAGTATCGGATAACAAGCATCATCGGCCGAAACAATGATGTAACCATTTCCGGTAAAATTGAAAATATAGTACGCGGGAAGACCATCGGTTTTTTCAACAAATTCATCCTTGATGGCTATGGAACTATAAGGGACAACCTGATGAAGATTGTTCGTCAGGCGTTGAAAATAAAAATTTATCCCGGCCTGTTTTGCATCTTTTATCCCTACCAATTTTGCAGAGGCGCTGAGACTGAAAAGGATGCATAATACAACAAAAACAAAGGCAAATTTTTTCATGTATTTAATTTTTTTACTGAATTATTGGGTGTTTTGTATGATAAGTAATCTGCTTCGCAAAATTACATTTTATCCGCTAATCATGGTATCAAATTACTTAAAGAAGACAATTTTTTTGTCTCCGGCCGGATGCAAAACAACAACCGTCCTTATGAAAAAATAATCAGGCAGAAAAGCGAACGTGGCGGTGGAGTAAGGATTTCCTTGTCGGTAGATCTTAATGCCGGGGAATAATCACAATAATGGATGATTGTCTTATTTAAAAACAGGGATACCCCAACGGGAAGCAGATAGTCAATAACGGGTTTTTTCTGGATCGCGGTTGACCGGGAACCGCTTGTTTGTTCCCTTACAAGCTTATCCAGGTTGACCATCAGTTTTTTCTCCCTAATATCATTAATGCAATAATAACAGGTGGCATTATTTCCCTTTTTGATCTTAACGATGTCGTACATGTTACCATCATACCAGAATTCTTTGTTTTTTTCTATCCACCTTATTTGTTTGTAATTTCCCGCGGTAATGGTGATCAAGGTCAGTTGGCTGATGGGAAGGTTTTCTTTCAACCTATGTTTTATGGCATGTCTGATTGAATGTTGTTCAAGGGTATAATTCAAATAAAATCCCATCATATTATAAAACAATATGATGATCAACAAAGCTGGTAATATCCTTTTCATGCAGGATGGGATGGATGATGCAAATATACTTATTAGTCGTTTACACGCACTCCAACGGGCCCAATAGTTGAACCCTGATTTAACAATAATCCGACCACCTCCATCGTTTATTCATTCTAACGAACGGTTAAATTCAGAACGATGAAAATCCTGAGAACTATTATCATTACTGCCGGTTTGAGTATCCTGACAATGGCTCAGGCCTTTGCCCAAAAGCCAGTTCCTGTTGATCCGATGAGCAAGGGAAGCTGGTTGTTGAATTTTGGTTTCGGCCCGGGAGTCCCGGTCTTCGGGAACGGTACCGGTTTTGGCCCGGGCATGAAAGTGGCCTTCGAAGCAGGGATGTGGGAACTGGGGCCCGGTGTACTCACTTTGGGAGGTGAAGCCGGCTTTTCATTCTTCGCACATAAATATGGTCAGGACTGGCGCGAATCCTGGGTGAACATGATGTTCGGGGCCCGCAGCGCTTACCATTATGGCTGGCAGGTCAGGGGACTGGATACTTACGGGGGAGTCCCGCTGGGTATTGGTTTCTGCGGTAACACGTATGATGATCAGCCGGGTCACAAAAATGCATTTCCAGTCTATCCCTATGTCGGATTCTTTGTTGGTGCGTCTTATTTCTTCAGTCCCAACATTGGGGCAAACGCGGAAGTGGGGTACAACTCCACCTATGCTAATATTGGATTGGTATTTCGTTTGAACTAATCTCCCATTTACCATCCATTTTGCTCCAGACTTTATTATACCGCGAAGAACTTAATAAATTTATCCTGGTTTGTTTTTCAAAGGCATCCTGAGAAGGGAAATCCGGCAGAGAAAAGCGGTCCCATACCCTATCATGGCTCCCAGGGCCATCCCGGTCAAAATATCCAGGGGATAATGAACCCCAAGATAAATGCGGGTGTACGACATAAAAACTGCCCATAACAGAAGTAAGGGAAGTAAAAACCGGTACCGGTCCTGCAATAAGACGATCATAAACACCGCGATGGCCATCGTAGTGGAAGCATGCCCCGAATAAAAGCCGAACATGCCTCCGGAATATCCATTAACGGTATTGACCCCAGTAAGTCCAGGTTCATGACTCGGACGCGGACGGGCAATCCATTCCTTGAAAACATTGGCCAATTGATCGCTGAAGGTCACCATAAGAGCAGTAAAAAGCAGGATCCAAAGGGTTTGCCAACGGTATTTCCGGATGGTGAGGTAAAGCAGGAACAGGAACAACGGCAACCATATCAGTGACTTTGTCCCCCAAAACATCACTGTATCCAGGAATGGACAATGCAATCCGTTCAGGAACAGGAACGCCTGTTGATCAATATGTATGAGCCAATTAATCATTCATCGCTTCCCAAAGCATTTCTTTCAGCTTATCCAGGCCAGTCTTTTTATGAGATGAAATGAAAACATTGGGAATATCAGGCAGATCTTTTTTTAGTTCGTTCCGGATCTCGTCATCGGCCAGGTCGGCTTTGGTGATGGCCAGCAGGCGTTTTTTATCCAGCAATTCCGGATTATATTGTTGTAGTTCGTGAAGTAAAACCCGGTATTCGTTCCCGATATCTTTTGTATCTACCGGGATCATGAAGAGCAGCACAGAGTTCCGTTCTATATGGCGCAGGAACCGCAGCCCCAGCCCTTTTCCCTCATGGGCCCCTTCGATGATGCCCGGGATATCGGCCATCACGAATGAACGGTTTTCATGGTATTTTACAATGCCCAGGTTTGGGACGAGCGTTGTGAATGGATAATCCGCAATCTGAGGTTTGGCAGCGGAAATGACGGAGAGTAAAGTTGACTTCCCTGCATTGGGAAAACCCACCAGGCCAACATCGGCCAACAGTTTCAATTCCAATATTTTCCACGACTCGATACCCGGTTCGCCCGGTTGGGAAAATTTGGGAGCCTGACGGGTAGCTGTTTTAAAATGATCATTACCCAGTCCGCCGCGTCCACCGGGGACCAGAATATGGGTCTGACCCTCTTCGGTGATCTCGCATTCAAAAGCGCCGGTTTCGGCATCGCGGGCAATGGTCCCCAGCGGCACTTCGATGATTACATCTTTCCCGTTGGCCCCATGCATGAGCTGTTTCGACCCTGCGCCACCGTGCTCAGCCTTAAGATGCTTGGTGAATTTCAGATGGAGTAAGGTCCAGAATTGACTGTTCCCCCTGAGAATAATATGTCCTCCTCTCCCCCCGTCGCCGCCATCTGGCCCGCCATGAGAATTGGTCCTCGTCCTCAGGAAATGATGCGATCCCGCCCCCCCATTTCCGGAAGCACAGAAGATCTTTACATAATCGACAAAGTTAGAGTCAGGCAAAATGATTTACAATTTAGGATGTCAGATTCACAATTTTCAAAGAGAAGGGAAAATCGTTTCACATAGTTTCACAAAGATCTCATCAATGTTCCCCACCCCATAAACATCCTTGAACAGTTTTTGTTCCTTGTAATAGTCGATAAGGGGTTTGGTATGGTTGTGGTACTGGACCAGACGGTTTTTGATCACCTCTTCGGTATCGTCTTTCCGTCCCTGTTCCCGGGCCCTGTTTAAAAGCCGTTTGATCAGTTCCTCTTCATTCACTTCCAGGGAGAGGACCAGGGATACCTTTTGTCCCAGTTTTGCAAGCATGGCATCCAATTCTTTAGCCTGTTTGAGGGTACGCGGAAAACCATCGAGGACAAATCCTTTGATCGTTTTATTGTTGACAAAGACCGATTCCATGATCTCGATGAGCAATTCGTCCGACACCAGTTGACCCGCTTCCATCACTGCTTTTACCTTCAGTCCGAGTGGTGTCCCCTGGGCTACTTCGGCCCGGAGAATGTCGCCCGTCGAAACATGCTTCCATCCGAATTTCTCCGCAATTTTAATAGCCTGCGTTCCTTTTCCGGCGCCCGGAGGACCAAATAAAATCAAATTGAACATATAAAGATAATTAGAAAGTTAAAAATAATTAAGAGTGAGGAACGTCAAATTTCTTTCTTCACTTTGTAAATATCCGGCAGGTTTCTTCCTTGTCCGTTATAATCCAGCCCGTATCCCACAATGAAATCGTTGGGGATGCTCATGCCCAGATAATTAATGGGGAATGATTTTTTGAAGGCTTCCTGTTTAAAACAAAAACAGGCTACTTTTACATCCACGGGGCCTTTTCCATGGATCTCTTTCAACAGCTCTTCCATGGTGATGCCAGTATCCACTATGTCTTCCACAATGATAACGTGCCGTCCGTTCAGCCCTTCTTCCACGCCGATCAGTTCCCTGACTTTTCCGGTTGTGGCAGTGCCGGAGTAGGAAGCATATTTCACAAAAGAGATCTCACAGGGAATGGTGATCTTGCGCATCAGGTCGGAAGCAAAAATAAAAGCCCCGTTAAGAATGGCTAAAAGCAAAGGATTTTTCCCTGCATAGTCGCGGTTGATAGCATCGGCCACGCGTTGCACGGCAGAATCAATCTCGGCGGCCGTGATGAATTTTTCAAAAATCAGGTCCCTGACCTGTACCTGTGTCATAACGATCTGTTTATTACTTTCAGCAAAAATAAGGAAATCCGTTCACATTCAAGAGAAAATTAACCTGTTCCTCAACAGCGTTTTGAAAGGAGGATGAATAACTGAGGATGTTGGGCCCCGAAATGTTCATCCGTAATTTATTATCTTTGCTTTCAAACAAAAGAACAATGGACCCAAAAGTCAGCATCATCATGGGCAGTACTTCCGATCTCCCGGTCATGGAAGCGGCTGCTAAATTCCTGAACGAGATGCAGATCCCTTTCGAGATGAATGCGCTTTCCGCTCATCGTACCCCTGAAGAGGTTGAAAAATTCGCTCAAAATGCCCATTCACGGGGTATCCGGGTAATCATCGCGGCAGCAGGGATGGCAGCCCATTTACCGGGTGTGATCGCGGCCATGACTACCGTGCCGGTCATCGGAGTACCCATAAAAGCTTCGCTCGATGGGCTTGACGCCCTGCTTGCCATTGTTCAGATGCCCCCGGGCATACCGGTCGCCACCGTGGGGATCAACGGGGCCCAGAACGCGGCTATTCTTGCAGCGGAAATTTTGGCTTTATCCGATGTGGGACTACATCAAAAGATGTTACAATTCAAAGAAGATCTGAAAAAGAAAATCGTGAAAGCCAACGAAGAGCTGAAGGCCATAAAGTACGATTACAAGGTCTGATCCCTCTTCTTCCTGATTTTTCATTCTTTATTATTTTTTCCTGATGATCATGATCCCGTCCCTGAACGGGAGCAGGAGATTTTCCACCCGGTCATCGCGCATGACAAATTCATTTAATTCATCGATCCCGCGGGCATCGCGGTTCATTTTATCACGGGGGGCCAATACTTTCCCGTCCCACAGGGCATTATCGGCCAAAAGGAAGCCGCCTGGCTGCAACCGTTCAAAAACCATCTGGTAATAAAGAAGGCAGCTGGGTTTATCGGCATCCAGATAAACCAGGTCCCAGGTTTCATCCAACGTGGGAATGATCTCCGCTGCAGATCCGATATGTAAATGGATCCGGTTATCCATTCCGGCCTCCTGAACATACCGCCGGATGATTTCTTCCTGTTCGGGATCTACTTCAATGGTATGCAGCATCCCTCCTTCCTGTAATCCTTCAGCCAGGTTGATGGCAGAATAACCCGTGAAAGTCCCGATCTCCAGGATCCGATGAGGTTTGATCATCAGACTGATGAACCGCAAAAGTGTTCCCTGTAGTTGTCCTGCCAACATACGTGGATAAACTTTCGTGAGATTCGTCTCCCGGTCTAATTGATGTAACACCGGGCTCTCCGGGGTGGTATGCGCTTGGGCATATTCCAGCAATTCCTGATCAATCATGGTCCTAATATTTGAAAATAAAGTACACCGCCATTACCAGGCAAACAAAGCCGGCGATATGGTTCCACCGGATGGTGTCGGTTTTAAAAAAGAGAACCGAAAAAGCGACAAAGACCAACAAGGTGATCACCTCCTGGATCACTTTCAGTTCGACCAGCGAAAAGGGACCGCCCAGGGATTTATACCCAATGCGGTTGGCCGGCACCTGAAAACAATATTCGAAAAATGCGATTCCCCAGCTTACGAGGATGATTCCGAACATCCCGAGTTTGTTGGACCAACTCAGCTGACCGAATTTCAGGTGACCATACCAGGCCAGGGTCATAAAAGAGTTGGAAATCACAAGGAGCAGGATCGTCTGAATACTTTTAATCATAGTAATTTATTTCGGTAAAAAGGTTAAACACGATAAACAGTCCGGATTGAATATCTCGTTTGAAATATCAAGCAGTTCACGGGCGGTAACCTGTTCAATCCTCCGGATAATAGTCTCCATGGGGTCGTACCGGTCCTGGATCAGAAAACTCTTCCCAAGAGCAAGCATGTTGGAAAGGTTTGAATCCTGCCCAACGACCAACTGCCCTGTGAGCTGTTTTTTGATCGTGTGCAATTGCAGGACGCTCAGCATTTCTGTCCTTAGACGGTTCAGCTCAAGATGGACAATACTAAGCGCCTTTTCATACAAAGCGGGCTCAGTGCCGAAATAGATGGTGATCAACCCGGTATCAGAATAGGCGGTATAATTGGATTCATTGTGGTAAGTCAAGCCATTGCGTTCGCGAAGGGCCAGCGACAAGCGGGAATTCATGACAGGACCGCCTAACATGTTGTTCAGCAAAGCCAGCGCGATCCGTCTTTCATCATAAAAAGGATAGGCCGGCGCTCCCAGCAGACAATGGACCTGGAAGATCCGTTTTTTCACAATCTTGTTAAATGGGTTCCCCGGTTTCACCGGATTTCTAGGAATGCCGTTTCCCCGTTCCGGCTGATCGCTGAAATAGCGGGTTGCCATCCTGATCAGTCGAGGGAAGGAAATATTTCCGACTGAAGCGATGACCACCTGGTCAAGTTGGTATTGATGGTAAATGAAATCCAGCAAATCATGGCGTTTCATCCCGTGGATGCTTTTTCCCGTTCCGAGTGTGTTTTTTCCAAGGGGGTGTCCGGTAAAAAGAAGTTCTTCAAAATCATCAAAGATCTGTTCAGCCGGAGTATCCTGGTAAGAGTGGATCTCGTCGATGATCACCTGCTTTTCCTTGAGTATCTCCTTTTCCGGGAATACCGAATGAAAGAAAATATCCTGAAAAAGTTCCAGCGTACGGTCATAATATTCATTCAGGAAAGTGGCATGAATGACGGTCTCTTCTTTCCCGGTATAGGCATTCAGGTCGGCGCCCACATTTTCCAACCGGTTGAGGACCTGCAGGACAGAACGTCTGGCAGTGCCTTTAAAGATGGTATGTTCGATGAAATGGGCGACGCCGTGTCGGGTGTCCGGCTCGTCGCGCGTGCCGGCATTGATAAGCAATCCGCAATGCGCAACCGGTCCCGGGATCTCATGGTGCACTAAACGGATCCCATTGGGTAAAGTAAACGTATGGAGTTCCATGACTTATTTCCTGCTTTCGATCAGGATCTCCAGGAGCTTGATCCCGGCTTCGGAAATAACGGTTCCCGGTCCGAAAATAGCGACAGCGCCGGCCTTGTAAAGGAATTCATAATCCTGATGGGGGATCACCCCGCCAACGATAACCAGAATATCTTCCCGTCCGTACTTTTTAAGCTCTTCGATTACCTGGGGGACCAAGGTCTTATGACCGGCGGCCAGACTGGAGACACCCAGGATGTGAACGTCGTTTTCCACCGCTTGTTTGGCGGCTTCGGCAGGAGTCTGGAACAAGGGGCCAATATCCACATCGAAACCGATATCGGCATACCCGGTGGCAACCACCTTGGCGCCGCGGTCATGCCCGTCCTGGCCCATTTTGACAATCATGATCCGGGGGCGACGGCCCTCCATTTCAGCAAATTTATCGGCTAATTCACGGGCTTTTTTAAAGGAATCATTCTCCTGGGATTCCGAGGAATAGACCCCGGAAATACTTCTTATCACGGCTTTGTACCTCCCATAAACTTTTTCAAGTGCAAATGATATTTCTCCCAGCGATGCTCTTTTGCGTGCAGCATCAACCGACAACGCCAACAAATTACCCTCGCCGGTTTCAGCCGAACGCGTCAAAGCTTCAAGGGCCAGTCTGACTGCTTCAGGGTCGCGTCCGGCCCGGAGTTTTTTCAGCCGTTGGATCTGGGCTTCACGGACGGTGGCATTATCGACATCAAGGATTTCGATGGGATCTTCTTTTTCAAGACGGTTCTTGTTGACCCCGATAATCTTATCCTTCCCCGAATCGATCCTTGCCTGTTTGCGGGCAGAGGCTTCTTCGATCCGCATTTTGGGGAGCCCCGTTTCGATCGCTTTGGCCATACCGCCCAATGTTTCGACCTCTTCGATCAGTGTCCAGGCCTTGTGTGCAATTTCGTGGGTAAGGGTTTCCACATAATACGACCCGGCCCAGGGGTCGAGCGACCGGCAAATCTGGATTTCCTCCTGTAGATAAATCTGTGTATTCCTGGCGATCCGGGCTGAAAAATCAGTGGGCAGGGCAATGGCTTCATCCAGCGAATTGGTATGGAGCGACTGGGTATGGCCCAGCACGGCTGCCAGGGCTTCCACACAGGTACGCGCCACGTTGTTGAAAGGGTCCTGTTCTGTAAGGCTCCATCCCGACGTTTGAGTATGGGTCCGGAGCGCCATCGATTTAGGGTCTTTGGGGTTGAACTGTTTCACAATCTTTGCCCAGAGAAGCCGCGCAGCCCGCATCTTGGCAATTTCCATGAAATGGTTCATCCCGGAAGCCCAGAAAAAAGATAGACGGGGAGCAAAAGCATCAATATCCATCCCGGCGTTGATCCCGGCCCGCAGGTATTCCAATCCGTCGGCCAGTGTATAGGCAAGCTCAATGGCCAGGGTAGCCCCTGCTTCCTGCATGTGATATCCGCTGATGGAGATGGAATTGAATTTGGGCATATTTTTGGCGGTGTACGCGAAAATATCGGCAATGATCTTCATCGACGGCGAAGGAGGATAGATGTACGTATTTCGCACCATGAACTCCTTCAGGATATCGTTTTGAATGGTCCCCGTCAATTTTTCCATCGGTACGCCCTGCTCCTCGGCCGCAACAATATAAAACGCCAGGATCGGTAAAACGGCGCCATTCATCGTCATCGAAACTGACATTTTGTCCAGGGGGATCTGGTCAAAAAGGATCTTCATATCGAGAATGGAATCGATGGCAACTCCAGCTTTTCCCACATCGCCCACCACCCTTTCATGATCAGAATCATAACCACGGTGCGTAGCCAGGTCAAAGGCAACCGATAATCCTTTTTGTCCGGCTTTCAGGTTCCTCCGGTAGAAGGCATTCGATTCCTCGGCGGTGGAGAACCCGGCATATTGCCTGATGGTCCAGGGACGCGTCACGTACATGGTGGAATATGGCCCGCGTAAAAAGGGAGGAAGACCGGCTGCATAATTGAGATGTTCCATTTGCGCCAGGTCTTTTTCACCGTAAACAGGTTTCACCGGGATCTGCTCCGGGGTCATCCAGCTTTCATGAATTCCGGATTCTTTTTCCCATTCCTCAAAAGATTTCTGCTCCGGAGGAGGGGTAAAATCAACATGTGTAAAATCAGGTCTCATCGTTCAAAAAAGTTCGTAGTTTATATTATATTGTCAGAGCATGTTAAAAGGTCATTCCGAATACAAGGTATGCGTTTTGTGCCTGCGGATTGGTGATGAATGATACCTGCAGTGGCAGGCTGTATGCGGGTGTGATCCCGATATTCTTTCTGGCTGTCAGCCCGATATTAATGATCCCGCCATAAGGGCCATACCAGGAGCTTCCGGAAGGAGTGCCGCCAATAAAGGGTTTCAGTTCCACGCCAATCTTTTGTATATCAAAGGTATAAGCCACCTCAAAATAAGTCGAAAAATTGTTTTTGCCGCCATATCCGTAAACCCCGGTAGAATCCTTGTCTTTGTCTTCACCATAAAACAAGGTGGCTGCCGTTACCTGTAAGGGAAAATCGTCAGTCCCGTCAAAAGTAAGGATGCCCTCGAGGGTGTGGCCGGTTGTTGCATTATTCCAATCAAAATAGCGGTTCCCGTCATTGGCATTTAACCCGTTCATGACAAAATAATCAAATACCATCAGGGAAAACCATTTAAAGGTATAAGAAATATACAGGTCAATCTCTGAATAATTACCGGCATCCAGTGTAGTGGAATCATCCATCTGAATGGAATGTTTGGAAAAGGCATAGGAACCCCACGCGCCGATACTCAATCCTTTCCACGAGAAGTTCAGGTTGGGCTGGATGGCAGGTGAATTACCAATATCATATCCTCTCCAGACATAACGGCTCACCAGGTCAGCGCCGAGATTCAGCATAACGGCATCTTCTTCCTGGCCTGCCTTGATATCCTGCAACACCTTCTCTTCCTGGGCCCGTAACGTACTACCGGTCAACAACATCAAAATCACTGCATGAATTTTCACAATATGCCTCATGCTCCTGGATCAACGGTTAAGGCCCTGGCAATCTCACTCTGACGGAAAGGTTTGCTGATATAGTCATCCATTCCGGCGGCCAGGCAATGTTCCCGGTCTTCGGTGGTGGAATGCGCCGTAAGGGCTACTATTTTAAGTTTTTTCCGGTTTAATCCTTTCTGTGTGTCTTCCCTTTCCATCATCCGGATGATCCGGGTGGCTTCCAGTCCATCCATTTCCGGCATCTCAAGATCCATCAGGATCAGGTCATATTCGTTCGTTTTACATTTTTCGATCGCCTCATAGCCGTTTTCAACCAGATCAACCTTATGCCCGAAGGCTTCGAGGGTTTTCATGGCAACTTTCTGATTGATCTTGTTATCTTCGGCCAAAAGGATTTTTAATGAGCGTTGGGTACGAAGACGGATCTTGTCGGCAAATTTTTCGATGATTTTGACCAGCTCTTCGGGTTGGAAGGGTTTGGCAATATAATCGTCCATGCCGGCCCCGAGGAATTTTTCGCGGTCCCCTTCCACGGCATAAGCAGTAAATGCCACAATATACGTAGGTGGGCGCGATGGGTCCTGCCGCTCAATTTCCCTGAATTTTTCAGTGGCTTCGAGGCCATCCATGACCGGCATACGGATATCCATCAGAACGATCTTATACTCTTTTTCCCTGAACATCCCTACCGCTACCTTCCCGTTAAGGGCAATATCAATGTTGTTATATCCGTCCCTTTCGAGCGAGGTTTTTGCAACCCGCTGACTGATGTAGTTGTCTTCGACCAGGAGAATGGCAAACGATTTGGTGCGGGTATCTTTCTGCCCGGCCTTTAGCTGGTCAACCTCTTCCTTTAATATGGTATCAAATTCTGCAGTAAACCAGAAGGTGGATCCTTTGCCTTCCATACTTTCCACCCCTATTTCCCCACCCATGAGGTGTGACAGGTCCTTGGAAATTTTCAATCCTAATCCGGTCCCGCCGAATTTTCTGGATGTGGTGATCTCTGTTTGCGAAAATTCTTTGAAAAGTTTTGATTTTCCGGATTCAGAAATACCAATACCGGTATCGATAACTTTGCATCGGACGATTAATTTTTCTGCGCTTTGTTTCTCTTGTTCCAACTCGATGGTGACGCTTCCGTCTTTTGTAAATTTGATCGCGTTATTGGTCAGGTTCATAATGATTTGTTTAAACCGGAGGGGATCCCCCCTGACCAATTCCGGCAATTGATGGGATGCACTGTAATATAACTTTAATCCTTTCCCTTCAGCTTTGGTATGGAGGATCTTAATCACCTCTTCCACCTGTTGGTTCAAATTAAAAGGGGTTTTTTCCAGTTCAACCTGGCCCGCTTCAATCTTTGAGAAATCCAATATGTCGTTGATGATCGAAAGCAGGTTATTCCCCGAAATTTCTATGATATCCAGATATTCCCTCTGTTCGTTGTTTAGTTCTGTCTCTTTGAGAATATTGGCCATTCCGATCACCCCGTTCATGGGCGTCCTGATCTCATGGCTCATATTTGCAAGGAATATCGATTTTGCCCTGCTTTCCCTGACGGCAATTTCTTTGGCTTTCTTTAATTCTTCCTCGAGAACAGATCTGTCCGCAATTTCTCTTTCAAGTTGTTCGGTACGCGATTTAACAATTTCCTCAAGGTTTGTCTTGTATTCCAGCAATTCATTCTCAGCTTTTACCCGTTCATCAATTAATCCCTGAAGCCGCAGGGTGTTTTTTTTGTACGAAATCCTGATCGCGACCAGCACGGGAAGAACAATAATCAGGAAGAAAAACCCCATCAGTAATATGGATGGTATCCGTTTCAGAATAGCAGCTTTGATGAAGGCAGTATCGATATCGGCGCCTACCAGATATCTATTCCCGGCAGGTGTTACCTCAGGGATGACAACACTTTCAAAACTTCCCCACCGGTCGGTGGTTGATTCAAAAAATGGCAGCGATTCGTTGACCGCGTCAGCAAAAGCGCGGGAACTCTCCGGGTATTCCTGCCAATAATAGGGAAGATTCTTCTTTTGGAACTCTTGTTCCGTAGCGCTGGAGGAAGTAAAATAAACTTTACCATTTCTGACTACGGCGCTGTACAGGTATTTTACGCCGGCAGTGGCGGCACATTTTGATAAGACCACCATGTTCAGGGAATCCTCCGAATCACTGATAGAGATTTTTTCTAAAGCGCGATCATGGAAGTCGGCCGGCAGAATATTTTTAATGTTCGAGGCCGCTTCGATGAGTTGTGTATGAACCCTGTCAATGATTTGTTTCTTTTCCTGGTAACTGGTCCAAAGGGTATATAAAAGCACTCCGATCAGATAAATGATGACAGAAGAAAGAAAAGGTTTAAATGAGAAAAAGCCATTTTTATTCGACATCGATTCTATGCATTAAGAATTTTAATTAATTCTTCTATTTCGACTGGTTTGTTCATATAATAATCCATGCCGGCGCTAAAAAATTTTTCCCGATCGTCCTCGAATGCATTGGCCGTTATGGCAATGATCTTTACATGCTGATCATCCGGGACGCCCCGCGATAATTCAATTTTGCGGATTTCTTTGGTTGCAGCTATTCCATCCATGACCGGCATCATAATATCCATGAGGATTACATCATAATTATTCTGCATGAATTTATCGATGGCCGCGGATCCATCCGTGGCCATGTCAACATGATGCCCGGCACGGGTTAGGGCTGCAGTTATTAAACGAAGGTTTATGGCATTGTCCTCCACAACAAGAATAAACAGAGGACTGGCCGGGTGTTTTGCCTGTGTGGGGGAACTTGTAGAATTTGTCATAAAAAAGTAGATTATCTGATTCCAAGCAATAAATGATGAGCCTGTAGGGTTGACAATAAATTGCTTTTGATATGGATAAAACCATCAACACCTGCAGTTTGCAAATTTTCAATAATTTCTTTCGGATAACCAGCGACTAATACCTGTATTTTTGGATTGACCGCTTTGATCTTTCTGGCAATTTCGGGTGCCATCGTGGCATATTCTTCATCGGAGCTGCAAATGACAACGGTTTCAGCACGCGATGATATGGCCGCATCAACTCCTTCTTCGATGGAAGCAAAACCGGGGTTGTCGATAATTTCGTATCCGGCACACCCAAAAAAATTGGTCGCGAACCCGGCACGCGCCCTTAGCATGGCTAAATTCCCTATGGTCAGCAGGAAGACGGCAGGTTGCTTGTTCCCCTGCCCTACATACTTTTCTGTTGCTATTCTTAATTCTTCGATGGCTTTCCCGGCACGATATTGCTCTAGTTTCCTGTATGGCGTTTCCTTCACGGGACCAGGCTTAGGGGTTTTTTGTATTTTGTCCAACATCCGCTCCTGCAGGTTGGGATACTGGGTCGTTCCTATCAGGACTGTTTTTCGTTGGGCGTAATCCATTTCTTTCTGATTCCGGCTCCGGACAATTTCATCCTGTAAAAAACCAGAGGTAATACAAGGGATGATCCCCCCTCGCTTCTCGATTTCTTTGAAAAGTCCCCAGGCGTGAAAAGCGATGGAATGGGTCAGGTTTTCAATATAATAAGCGCCTCCGGCCGGATCAACAATTTTATCCAGGTAAGCTTCATCTTTCAGTATCAATTGCTGATTCCGGGCAATCCTGCGCGAAAAATCATTGGGCGTAGCATAGGAAATATCAAAAGGCTGTATCGAAATTGAATCCGCGTTCCCAAGGGCAGCCGACATACCTTCGGTAGTGGTACGGAGCATATTTACATAGGGATCGTAAACCGTTTTATTCCATGAAGTAGTGGTAGCATGAATAAATAACCGCAGTGATTCCGGTTTCCCGGGATGATATTGTCCGATCATCTTTGACCATAACAACCGGGCAGCCCTGAATTTGGCCATCTCCATAAAATAGTTCGGGCCTATACCCAGCGACAGTTGGATATGTGGAGCTATAGAATCAACTGAAAATCCTTTCGATGTGAGGCCAGCAAGGTACTCATTGGCCAAGGCCAGGCTGAAACCTAATTCCTGAACAAGGGTTGATCCCGAATCAGGAAAATAATGACCATTAATGGTAAGGGCTTTGAAATTGGGGAGCTTCTTCCTGATTGTGGTCAACAGATATTCTGCCTCTTCTAAATTATGGGCCCAGCTTACATAAAAATCACCGTTGACCAACAGGTAACCAAGGGGGTCAAAATTGATGGAGCCATGGATCTTATCTCCGCCGGAGCCCCTGTGATTGAGCTCGTAAATAAACAATTCAAGGGTTAAAGGATAGGAACGGGAAGAGAGCAAATGAATACCCGTTTTGGCCAGGTCAATATCGGTTAACAAACGGTTGATCTGTTTGTGGGTGGTAATGTCCTTCGCTATCAATCCAACTGCATCAGCCCCCTTCGCGATGGCATCCAGGGCAAGCTTATTGGCTTGTTCAATGTCACCGGTCAGAATATCCTGCCGGATGATCCATTCGTTGTTGCCTTTCCTGGCTCCCCTTACAAACGGAGGTTCATCCGGGAGGGTGTTCAGGTATTCCAGGCCCAGGAGGTCTTCACTTCTGTAATAAGGTTTTACATTGAATCCCTCATCGGTTTTCCAGACCAATTTCTTGTCATAATCCGCTCCCTTAAGATCGGCTTTTATTTTTTCCTCCCAGGCGGCAGTAGTTATCGGTGGAAATTCATTGAAAAGTTCTGAATTCTGGTTGTTGTCCATTTCGGTGGAAGAAATTAAATGGTTCAGGTAATGAGTTAAACTATGGTGTTGCCATTTTGAAGTAAAAGTAGCGCAAATTTAGGGAATTCCATAATTTTACGAAAAAAAACAATATGATAGTTGCAGTCAGTGGCTCATCGGGTTTTATTGGGAAAGCGCTCCTGAATAAGATGAAAGACATGGATTGGACAGTGCGTGCCATCGAACGGGCCGCTTTCGCGCTTCCGGATCAGGAATTCAGATCTTCATTAATTGAAGGGGCAGATGTAGTGATCAACCTGGCTGGCGCTCCAATCTCCAAAAAATGGACACCCGAATATAAAGCAGAGATCCGCGAAAGCAGGGTGAAGACCACCTCAAAAATTGTCAAGGCTATCCTGGAAGCCGGAAAGAAACCCTCAGTCTTTATCTCTGCTTCAGCCATTGGTATTTATGATTCTATTCAAACCCATACCGAATCGAGCTGTCATTACTCCTCCTCGTTTTTAAGCCAGGTATGTCAGGAATGGGAAGCCGAGGCGCTGAAAGCAGAGCCGGCAACACGGGTAGTTCTCATCAGGACCGGACTTGTTTTAGGTGAAAAAGGCGGCGCCCTTAAAAAATTGTCCTTGCCATTCCGTATCGGACTTGGTGGAAAGATAAGCGCTGGGGAACAAGCCATTTCATTTATTCACCTGTTTGATCTGGTCAATGCCTATCTTTTCATTCTTGAAAATCCATCGGTTTCCGGAGTGGTCAACGCGGTATCACCCATGCCCACGACCAACAAGGAATTCACAGATACTTTCGGGAAGGTTTTAGACCAGCCTGCCTGGCTGAGGGTTCCTGCTTTTGCCCTGAAAAGAATTTATGGCGAGCGGGCCCAGGTCTTTTTGGAAGGACAAAGGGTCCTGCCTGAAAAACTGGAACAGGCTGGATTCCAGTTCAGATATCCCACGATCCGGAGCGCGCTGATCCGGATCTATAAGCTCTGAGCAGCGTCAATGATCTTCATTTCCCTGATCAACCTGCCGGCCCCGGCATATTTATCAATGATGAAAAGACAATAACGGATATCTAAAGAGATGTTCCTGCATTGCAGGGGATCATACATCAGATCGCTTTGGGTGCCTTCCCAGTTCCTGTCGAAATTGATCCCGATCAGGGCTCCCACTGAATTCAATACCGGGCTTCCACTATTTCCACCGGTAGTATGGTTGCTTGCAAGAAAGGCTACATGCATCGTCCCGTCCCGATCAACATAAGCGCCGTAATCCCGTTTCTGAAAAAGTGTCTTTAACCGGGAATTGACCCTGTAATCATAAACAGTCGAATCCTCTTTCTGCATAACCCCATCAAGGGTGGTGAAATAATGATAGGTCACTGCATCCATGGGCTGGCAATCATCCACCTTTCCATAAGCTATCCGCATGGAGAAATTTGCATCCGGATAAAAAGTCCGGTTCTTCTCCATTTCCATCTGCCCTGCCATATAGATCCGTTGCAAGCTGTCGAGAAGGCCTGTGAACTGCTTTATTTTAGGTATGATATTCTTTTCATTCATTTCATAAATACCAAGCATGAGCTGATAAGCGGGATCCTTTTCCAGCTTCCGGTAATTGGTGGGCCGATACCCATCCAGAAAAGCTATCAGGCGGGTGGAATCGCTCAGGATAGATCGCTGAAACAGCTTCCGGGCATATTCATCCCAGTTATTCCCATGGGATTTTCCTATTTCGGATAGAATTGCAGGGCGATAACCCACATTCATCGATGATGCCATTTCATGAAGCATCTGCGACATGACCTTTTCATCTATTCCCGGTTGATAATTCCTGTAAAAGCCGCGGGTGTACCTTTTCAGATCGGTAAGCAGTAAGGTAAGCGTATCAGGATTCAGTGTTTTGGCCTGACTTAGTCTGGCCAACTCCATAAAACCGGCTGCAAAACGGACCAATTCTATCCCCTGGCCGGCTTCGGAAATGTAAACCGATGCAAGGTCAACCGGTAAATATTCAAGGTAAATCTTTTCAAACGAAGATAGTAATGAACCATATTTTTTCTGATGTTCCGGTGTGGAATCTGCCCATAACCGGAATTTTTCTTCATACGCTTTTTTCTTTCCGATGGCATCTATCCTGCGCACACCCCGGCTCTCCCCTATCATCTTCTTCCAGCCATTGGAAATGGCGTTTGCTTTTGCCGCGTATTGTATCCTCACAAGCCGGCTCTGATCCATGGCTTCTTTCATGATATCCAGCCTTTTCCCGCGAAGAAGGATCCTCAATGGGTTTTCCTGGTCCGCTGCCAGATCGATGCCATAGGAAGGAAGATATTCGCGCGTATTCCCGGGATACCCAAAAACAAAGGTGAAATCTCCTTTTTCATAACCCTGAAGGGAAATGGGTAAATAATATTTCGGTTTGTAAGGAAGGTTTTGTCTGGAATAAGGGGCAGGCTCATTGTTTTGGTTGGCATAAATACGGAAAACCGAGAAATCGCCGGTATGCCTCGGCCACATCCAGTTGTCGGTATCTCCGCCGAATTTACCGATACCCGACGGGGGAGCGCCCACCAGCCGTATATCCTTGTAAGTTTCATTGACAAAAAGATAATATTGATTTCCGTAAAAAAAAGGACGGACCCTGGCTTCAAAATGATTTCCCCGTATGGCTTCTTTCTCAATGGCTTCAATGTTTTGTTTGATCAATTGCTGACGCTGGATTTGATTCATTTCTTCCCCGATGCCATGCAAGGCCCTTTCAGTTACATCTTCAATTCTCACCAGTAATGTCACCGACAGCCCAGGGCAGGGTAATTCATCATCGAACGAAGCAGCCCAGAAACCGTCATTCAGATAATCATGCTGAAGTGAGCTATGGCGTTGAATCGATCCAAGTCCACAATGATAGTTAGTAAGAATGAGCCCTTGTGGGGAAACGATCTCCGCGGTGCAACCGCCTCCAAATTGTACAATGGCATCTTTCAGGCAGGAGTGATTCACACTGTAAATATCTTCTGCAGAAAGACGCAGCCCCATATCCCGCATTTGTTTTATATTCATTTGCTCAAGCAGAAAAGGGATCCACATACCCTCAACCGGGCCAGCATCCAAACGAAAAGCGACTAATAAAAGGATGATCAGCAGCGATTTTCTCATAATATTTTGGATTGATTCAAACGAAACCGGAGATAACCGATTTTTTTCCCTTTTTCCAGCCACATATTTTCATAGAAAGTCTTGATCCTGATTACATCGTCCTCTGTTTCTGATTGATACAGATCAGCAGTTGACCAGAGCAGGTGATGATGGTTTTCATGGATTACATCCAACGTGTACTGAAAGCAATCCTGATCGTCGGTTTTCAGATGGATGATACCTTCCGGAGCCAGGATTTTTTTATATTTTTCAAGAAACCCTGGCGCTGTAAGCCGCCGGTGTTCCCTCTTGGCCTGAGGGTCTGGAAAAGTAATCCAAATCTCTGACACTTCACCCGGAGCAAAAAACCTGTCGACATGGTCAACCAGGGCACGGATAAAAGCAACATTTTTCAGCCCGGATTCAGCAACCGATTTGCAACCCCGCCATAGCCGGGCTCCTTTCAAATCAATCCCGATGAAATTCTTATCCGGATAAAGACCGGCCAACCCGACAGAATACTCGCCTTTACCACAGCCTAATTCAACAACAATGGGATTGGTATTACCAAAAAAACGGGAATGCCATGACGAATACATTTCAAACCCCTCCATCAGGACATTATAGGAGGGTTGAAAAAGGAATGAAAAAGTAAGATTTTCCTGGAAGTGGATGAGCTTTTTCTTGGGCACGCGAAAAGATTATTTTGTCAACAGCCAGGCGCCGGAAAAATCACTTGATTTTGCTGAAGAAAGTAATTGTAAAGCTTCTTCGCGTTGCGAAAAAGTGCCGATGGTCACACGGAACAAGCCCGTCCGCGAACGATCGAAAATCGATGCAACTGTTCCTTTCTCCTGAAGTTGCGCTATTAACTTTTTGGCATTTTCTTTTGACTTGAAAGCCCCGATGATAACGGCATAAGCATCGCCGGGATGACCAACGGTTTCAGGCTCAACAACGGTCTTTGAAGCAGACAGATTACGGTCCTGCAAGGTATTTACGATTTCTCTTTCAGTAGGGGCGCTTTCTTCTGTTTCTGCCGTCTGATCAAATACCGATGGGGTTGATTCATATTGGATCAGCGTTTCGGAGGGTTGAGTGGGGGCTTCTTTTTTATCCACCAATGAAGCGGAAGAAAAACGCGACAGGACTTCACTGAAAATTCCGGCATTATTTTCTTTTCCAGACCCTGTTTTATCGTACTGCGTCACGCCGACAATAGCAGCAATCCCGATGGGGATGGCTAAAACGGCAGCCCATCTTAAAGAATGTGGTATCATCCATCGTTTTTCAGGCCAGTTCTGAGTGCGGGATGCCGGGGAATGGGATGATTTTACAGGACGATGGATCCGTTCCATCGGAGGAGAAATAAAAGGAGTAAGTCCGAATGATTCCGGAAGAAGATTACTGTTCTTATCCTGTTCAAACTGGATATTTCCTTCCCTGCCGGAATATAATCTGCCTACATCCGGAATGATAAATGGCTTTCCTGATTTGAGCGTGGTTTTGCACTGCTGAACAAAAGATTCGATTTCCACACAGGCATCGTCATAAGAGGCGCCAAACAGGGTAGAAACACAGGTAGCCAGCAAACCGTCGTTCTGCTTCAGATTAATATTGAATAAAAGTTTTTTCATCGGAGGCCTGAACGCGTGATGCACCGGATCGATCTGAGCAGGGGAATAATTTCCTATAAACCCTCCGAAACCCGGAATGATAACACAGTCATGTACTGACATCAATTCAGATATACAATGGCTAACGTCCATAATTCCTGTCCCTCCTTAAATAAAATGATTTGATGGGGCTAAGATACTCGAATTTTATGGTTTCCCTTAAGATCTGTTAGTAATTTTTAATAAATCCGAGGGCACATCGACTGAAAAGCTCTCAATATCAGTTATCTGTGTTTGAATCTGAAAACCGTTACCAAGCCAGCGGAGCTGCTCAAGCGATTCTGCTGATTCTAATGGAGAGACGGGTAAAGTTACCAACTGGTGAAGGATTTTTGTTTGATATCCATAAATTCCGAGATGTTTATAATAACTTGTGAAGCCAATCCAGTCAGCGGCTTCTTTCCCCCGTGTAAAAGGAATGGCAGCCCTGCTGAAATAAAGGGCTTTTCCCTTCCAATCGGTAACTACTTTTACCACATTGGGGTCGGTCAATTCGGCCGCGTATGTGATTTTTTTGATCAATGTTGCAATGACGGCGCCGGGATCCCTGAAGCAGGAGGCCACCTGTGCGATCTGCGACGGATCAATATAGGGTTCATCACCCTGGATGTTGATCACTACGTCATAAGGTTTCCCGGCATTGATTAACCTGTCTGCCACTTCCGCACACCGCTCCGTGCCGCTGCGGTGTTTTTCGGAGGTCATCATGGCAGAACCGCCGAATGATTCGACATGCTTCAGGATCATTTCGTTATCGGTCGCCACGATGACCTGATCGAGTTCTTTGCACAATAAAGCTTGTTCAAAGACCCTTTGGATCATACTCTTTCCCTCGATCACAACCAGTGGTTTCCCCGGAAAGCGGGTGGATGCATACCGGGCAGGGATTACGCCTAAAATTTTCATGACGATCAGAAAAGCCCATGCAACTGGGCATTGATACTGTCGATCACCGAACCCAGGTCCTCTGGGTTTTCGTTGACTTTCAGGGTATCAACATCGATGATCAGTAATTTTCCAAGGGTATAATTTTCAATCCACTCTTCATACCGTTCATTCAGGTTTTTAAGATAATCCAGACGAATGGCATTTTCATATTCCCTCCCCCGTTTTTGAATCTGGCTGACAAGGGTTGGGACAGTAGCCCTCAAATAAATGAGTAGGTCGGGAGGTTGAAGAAAACTGCTCATCAGTTCAAAAAGCGATCTATAATTCTCAAAGTCACGGCTGCTCATCAGGTTCATTGAATGAAGGTTGGGGGCGAAAATGAAAGCATCTTCATAGATGGTCCTGTCCTGGACCACGGTTTTCCCCGATTTTCTGATTTCGATAACCTGCCGGAAACGACTGTTCAGAAAATAGATCTGAAGGTTGAACGACCAGCGTTGCATATCTTCATAAAAACTATTCAGATAGGGATTTGTATCGACATCCTCATAATGGGGATCCCATCCAAAGTGTTTGGCTAACAGGCCCGTAAGGGTCGTTTTCCCAGAACCAATATTTCCGGCGATGGCAATATGCATATTTTTTAATTTATGACCAAAAGTAAAAAAAATTGTCAATCATGAACTCCTGATCCCAGGATTTCTTCAATATATTTACGGTTGTTCGACAACCGTGGGACTTTATGCTGTCCGCCTAATTTCCCACGCGATTTCATCCAGTTATAAAAGGCGCCTGGGGGCATGATATGGATCCGTGGTTCTTCCAGCAACAGGCCATGATACCGTTTGGCTTCATAATCCGAATTCAGTGATTTCAGGGCATTATCAAGTGTACTGGTAAAGAAGGAAAGGTCGGCGGGCGGTTTTTCAAATTCGATCAGCCATTCATGGGCGCCTTTTTTATTGCCTTCAAGGTAAACAGGAGCTGCCGTGTATTCAGTGACAATGGCATGGCTGCGTTCACAGGCTACCGCTATAGCCTTTTCCGCGTTATCAATGATCAATTCTTCCCCAAAAGCATTGATAAAATTCTTTGTCCTTCCGGTGATTTTGATCCGGTAAGGGGAATTGGAGGTAAACCGGATGGTATCGCCGATCATGTATCTCCATAAACCGGCATTGGTGGTGATCAGCATGGCATAATTGGTCTGCAGGTCAGTTTCCCCCAATGTACATGCTTGTGGAAAATCGCTATCTAACATATCAACCGGGATGAACTCATAATAGATCCCATAATCCAGCATGAGTAACATATCATCGGCCTTATCGCGGTCCTGGATCCCAAAAAAGCCCTCGGAAGCATTGTATGTTTCAAGGTAATTGACCTTTTCAGAGGGAAGAATTTGCCGGAACTGTTCCTGGTAAGGGAAGAAACTAACGCCACCGTGAATAAACAGTTCAAAATTGGGCCATATTTCCAACAGGTTCTTCTTTCCTGTAATCTCCAGGATGCGCTTAAAAAGGAGCAATGTCCAGGAAGGCACGCCTGAAATGTTGGTCACATCATGAAGGATGGTTTCAGTAGCCATCATCTCTATCTTACTTTCCCATTCATCCATCAGGGCGATCGATAGGTTGGGGGTCCGTAAAAATTCGACCCATGTAGGAAGGTTCTGGATAAGGATCGCCGACAGATCGCCCTGGCAATAGGATTCATTATTCACCTCGGTAATCTGGTGGGATCCTCCCATAGCAATAGCTTTCCCATCAAAAAGTTTGGTCTCGGGATGATTGTTGCAATAAATGGAAAGCATGTCTTTCCCGCCTTTAAAATGACATTCCTCCAAAGCTTCCTGGCTCACCGGGATAAACTTACTTTTATCATTGGTTGTACCTGATGACTTTGCAAACCATTTGATCTCCGATGGCCACATGATGTTTTGCTCTCCCCGGCGAAGGCGGTCAACCGATTTTTTAATGGATTCGTATTTCTGGACCGGGATCCTGTTGCGAAATTGTTCCGGATTTTGGATTGACTTAAAATCATATTTCCGTCCCCATTCTGTGTTTTTCGCGTTTCCAAGCAATTTATGGAACCATTCAGACTGAACCTCATGAGGGTATTGCATGAAAAGCTCAATCTGATGAATACGCTTCTTCATGACCCATGAAACAAGGGAATTAATCAATGCCATGATCCCGAATATTGGAAATTCAAAATTACGATAAAATTTAAAATTTTCTATGTTACGTTATTTATAACATTTTTCTTTGGAAAAACATAATTTATTCGTATTTTTGCCTACCCTAACAAAAAAAAGAGGATGTTGGGTTTAAAAAGTTAACCCGATCCCACACTACTAAACAAACACTTACACTGTACATGAAAATACTGGTTTTAAATTGCGGCAGTTCATCGATTAAGTACCAATTGATTGAAATTCTTGATGAACCCATTCTGATTGCCAAAGGATTGTTGGATCGCATCGGATTGGCATCCAGCGAGCTCATTCATCAGGTCCCCGGAAAGGACAAATACAAAATCGCACAGGAAATAAGGGATCATCAGGTTGGCATCAATTTGATCCTGAAAACCTTGAAAGATCCCACCCATGGGGTAATTAAAAATGAAAATGAAATCACGGCAGTCGGTCATCGCGTTGCCCATGGAGGCGAAAATTTCAAAGCAAGTGCGCTGATTACCGATAAGGTGAAGTCCGATATTGAGAAGTGCATTGAATTGGCCCCGCTGCATAATCCCGCCAACCTGAAAGGAGTCCTTTCCATCGAGGCCATCCTTCCACAGGTACCACAGGTTGCTGTTTTCGATACTTCATTTCACCAAACCATGCCAGCTTTCTCTTACCTATATGCTATCCCGTATGAATATTATGAAAAATACAAGATCCGCCGGTACGGTTTTCATGGAACTTCGCATAAATATGTAGCCCAGAAAGCTTGCCGGTTCCTGGGTAAAGCTATCAATGAGATCAACATCATCACCTGTCACCTTGGAAACGGCTCTTCAATCGCCGCCATCCAAAAAGGGAAATCGGTTGATACTTCTATGGGATTCACACCATTGGAAGGACTTATGATGGGCACCAGGAGCGGGGATGTTGACCTGGGCGTTTTGCTGTTCATGGCTGAAAAAGAAAATCTCAGCATTTCCGATACCAACACGGTGTTCAATAAAAAAAGCGGGGTTTATGGAATTTCAGGGATTTCATTTGATATGCGCGATGTGGAGCAGGCTGCTGAAAAAGGCAATAAACGCGCTGAATTGGCCCTTCAGATGTATGCCTACCGTGTGAAAAAATACATCGGGGCCTATGCTGCCGCCATGGGTGGCGTCGATTTAATTGTCTTTACCGGCGGTATCGGAGAAAATGATATCAATACCCGCCATCGTATTTTGGAAGGAATGGAATTTTTAGGCATCCTGTTCGACCCTGAACTCAATTCAACCAGGGGACGGGAAGCAATACTGACCCATCCCGGTTCGCCGGTGATAACAATGGTTATGCCAACCAACGAAGAGCTTGTCATTGCCGTTGATACTTATAACATTGTAACAAATTCAGATTTTAACATTTAATCTTAAAGCTATGGCACCAATCAGTTTGTACATCGTTGAAGATGAATTGATCATCGCCCATGAACTAAAAAGCAAATTTACTGAGTTAGGCTATGAAGTTCTTGGTATTGACGCAAAAGGAGAAAATGCGATTGAAAATATCGCGAATCTACAGGAAGCAAGCAACGAACCCGACATTGTTATTATGGATGTCAGGCTGGCAGGGAAAATGGATGGTATCGAAGCTGCCAGGATCCTTACCGAAAACTACAATTGCGGAATTATCTTCCTCACTGCTCTGAATAGAGGAGAAGTGTTTTCCAAATCATTTTCGCTCAAACCGTATGCTTACCTTTTTAAACCTGTCGACATCGATCAGATCAGGGCCTCCATTGAGGTGGCAAACTACCAGAGAAACCTTGAGATCACCAATGAAAGGATCATCTCTGAACTGAAAAACGAAATCGACCAACGTAAAAAAGCAGAAAAAGAACGTAACCAACGGTTGCAGGAACGAATCCGTGCAGAACAAAAGGTGAATCAGTTACTTAAACAGAAACACAACATGGAACTCGATCTGATCAACCGGGAACTCGCTACCTCATCCATCTTTATCTCCCAGAAAAATAAAATCATCGGACTGATTAAAAAAGACATTAACCGGTTGTTGAAAAACGAAAAAACCATCAATAAGGCCGATGTTGCCAAAGTATTAAAAACAATTGATGAAAACATCAAATTCGATAACGACTGGTACCGGATCAAAGCTCATTTCGAGAAAATACACCCGGGATTTTTCGATCGCCTGCGTAAGAAATTCCCCCAGCTCACCCCCAATGATCACAAACTGGCAGCGCTTTTACGCATGAACCTTAATACCAAAGAAATTTCCAGCATCTTGAAAATCACGGCTCCGAGTACAGAAATTTCACGTATCCGGCTTCGTAAAAAACTGGAATTGCCCAAAGGGATCAATCTGACCCAATTTGTATGTGAGGTCTGATAACGAAAAACGCGGCAGTTGCCGCGTTTTTTTTTATAACTTTTCTGCCATCTCATCGCTGATGGCCAAATTGTGAAAGACATTCTGAACGTCTTCATCTTCCTCAATAATATCAATCAATTTCAAAACCTTCCGGGTTGCTTCTTCATCCAGCGTTACGGTAGTCTTGGGGATCCTTTGTAAAGAGGCGCTTTCCGGTTCGATCTTTAACAGCTCAAGCTTTTTGATCATACTCCCGAAATCCTCCATAGCAGTAGTAATCGAAAAAACATCTTCATCCAGCGAAATATCTTCAGCCCCGGCATCAATGATTTCCATTTCAAATTCATCCCGATCAAGATCCCCTACAGGTACTTCAAAAATACCCTTCCTGTCAAAGAGGTAACTCAACATGCCATTTTGCCCCAATTCACCGCCATGCTTATTAAAATGGGCCCTGATATTGGCTACCGTGCGCTGAAGATTGTCGGTTGTGCACTCCACAAAAATCGCAACCCCATGAGGGCCCTTTCCTTCATACGTGGTCTCAATAAGAACAGCAGAATCTTTATCGGCTCCTTTGCTGATCGCCCGCTGTATGTTGTCTTTCGGCATCGAGGCCCCTTTGGCGTTGGCAATGGCCAGGCGTAACCGGGGATTACCGTCGGGGTCAGCGCCACCCTCCTTTACTGCAATGGTTATATCTTTGATTATCTTTGAGAAAATTTTCGACCGCTTGGCGTCCAGCGCTCCCTTTTTTCTTTTAATGGTTGACCATTTATTGTGTCCTGACATAGGTTCGTGATTTGTTAGTTGACAATGTAAAAATAATAATAAAAACTGTTTGTTATAAAAACGATTGGTAAATTTGGGGTCGCAAACTTACAAAAATAGTTTTCCTGTCCGTCAATGAACAAGATTTTATTTTATTGTCTTTCTTTCATTTCTGCTTTTTTCCTGGCTCAGTGCGCCAATCCGGTCTCTCCTGATGGAGGGCCAAAAGATGTCAAACAACCAACTGTTTTGGCCTGCCAACCTCCAAATAAGTCCATTAATTTCGTGACCAAGAACATCCAGATCGATTTTGATGAGTTTATTGCCCTGAAAAACCCATTGACCGAAATTTTTATCTCTCCCCCTTTGAAACAACGTCTCGATCCTAAAATCCGGGGGAAATCTATCCTGATAAAAATAAACGACACATTAAGCCCCGGTACCACCTATTCCATAACTTTCGGAAATGCCATCTCAGATATTACCGAAAACAATATCATCAGGGATTTTAACTACGTCTTTTCTACCGGTAACTACATCGACTCCCTTACCCTGCGCGGAAATGTGGTCAACGCATTCGACAAAACCCCTCAGAAAGATGTCTTTGCCGAACTTTATATCAACAACAACGATACCTTACCACTTGATTCCCTGCCTTTAAAAGTTCCACCTTATTATGTTACGAAAACGGATGAAAATGGAAATTTCGTTTTTAAAAATCTTAAAAAGGATCATTTTTTACTATTTGCCCTCTCTGATCAAAACGGGGACCTGATCTTCAACCAGCCTTCCGAAAAAATTGCCTATTCCGATACGCTGGTCAATCCCTATTATATTTCTACTCCCACTCCAGATACCCTTCATAAAGACTCCGTAACCAAAACAGCCCTACAAAAAACAAAACCTGTGAAATCCGGACCGGCGCTTATTTCCGATTCACTTCGTGCCATGGATTCGGTCAGGATGGCTGCCCTGAACTTTCCTGCTTACCCTCTCAATCTTTTTGAAGAAGTGGATTCCATCCAAAGACTTATTAATTCCCGGTTTGTCCGTGATGGATTGGTCATGCTGAATTTCCGTTATCCAGTACATCAACTGAAGATCGTCCCCCTTAATTTTGATTCCACTACCCCTTGGAAGTATGACGAGTTTTCCGCAAAAAAGGATACTGTCATGCTTTGGATCACCCGGTCCAAAACCGATACCCTGTTAGCCCGAATGACCACCGATGAAAAACTGATCGACACTTTACGGCTAAACCTGGTGAAAAAACAAATTTCGAAAAAAGTCGATAAAAACACGCCTCCCCCACGACTTGAATTTCAGAACTCAGCGGCGGCTGGTTTGAACCAGTTCAGAAACAAACCAGGACTTACCGCTTCCTACCCGATTGCCCGATGGGATTTCTCGCGGGTCCTGATGATTGATGATAAAGATACAATCCCTGCTGATATAAAATTTACCGATAGCATAAAACGGCACCTGGTTGTTGACCATAAATGGCAGGAGGAAAAAACCTACACCCTGCTGATCCCTGATTCGGTCTTCTTTTCAATCAACGGACTGAGCCACGATACCATCAAACAGACCTTCCGGACCAAAGCGGAAAAAGATTTCGGGAACCTGGTAATAATCCTGAATATGGACCATCGTCCCGGACAGTATATCATTCAACTCCTCAATGAGAAAGAAACCGACATTATTGATCAGTGTATTGTTGACAAATCCGGTAAAATAAAAATGAATTATATCGCCCCTGGAAAATTCAAATTGAAAGCTATTCTTGACCGGAACAAAAACGGGAAATGGGATTCAGGCAGCTATCATGCCAGGTTACAACCTGAAATGGTATTCTACCTTCCTAAGGAAATCGAAATAAGGTCAAACTGGGATGTAGAAGAAAACTGGGTATTGGAATAAAAGAATTCTATATCATGCTGATACACATTGATTGATACAATCAATTAAATTGGCAAGCACTTGAATTTTCAAAGAATAATAGATCATTTTACCATCCCGTTTCGAATCAAGCAATCCTTTATTTTTAAGGATATTTAAATGATGGGAGGCAGCGGCCTGCTCAATGTTCAGACACTCGTAAATTTCAGTAACAGTTAATTTTTTATTCTCAGTCAGCAGATCAATGATGGCAATTCTCATCGGATGGGCTATGGCCCTCAGTTTACCGGCAGCAGCTTCAAGTTTCTGAATATCAATGGCAGTTTTCTTCTTCATGACTTAAATTTTAACAATATGTGTCAAAGATAATAAAATAATATTCACCAATATATATAAATATCTGGGATTATTTTTGAAAAATCCCGGTGAATGCAAAACGTTTTCCGTCAAATAAACCTTGATCACTCAACTTCAGATCAGGTATGACAAGCAGCGCCATAAACGATAAAGTCATATAAGGGGCTGAAAGCTTACTTCCAATATCCCTGGCTTTTTTATCTATCCTGCTATATTTCTCCGCCACGAGATAACCATCATCACCCGACATTATCCCTGCAAAAGGTAAAGGCAATAACAATTCGGTACTTCCATCAACCAAAGAAATACCGCCTTTTGCTTTCACAATCAGGTTGATGGCAGCAGCAATGGATTCGTCATCTGCACCCACGGCAACAATGTTATGGCTATCATGTGCGACACAAGAAGCCAGCGCTCCCTCTCTTAATCCGAAACCTGAAATAAATCCAACTGAAACAGGAGCCTGCGCGTACCTGTTTTTAACCACTATTTTCAAAATATCACGCGACGGATCAGGCATCACATACCCTCCGGCGATTTCAGGTTCTGTTATCCATTCTTCTGTTATCAGTTGCCCGTCAATGGCTTGTATCACCTTTATGCGCGACCCTTCGGCACGGATTTGAAATTCTCCAGATTGTACCGGGCCAGCCTCAAACCGGTTCAACGGCTCTTCCGTTGTGGAGTGGACCAGGGATTTTCCGTTTTCGGCCACTTTTTCACCATTAATGTATGTCCCCAGGACCCGGAAATCAGTGAGGTCGTTGACCAGGATAAAATCAGCCGGATCGCCAGGTTGAAGAAGGCCGACAGGTAACTGGTAGTGATGCACGGGGTTATAGGTACAGCTTCGTAAAACATTCATAAAATCATAACCTTTTTTCAAAGCCCTTTTTACTATCAGGTTTATGTGACCGGATTCAAGATCGTTGGGATGTTTGTCATCACTGCAAAGCATGACCTTGTCAGGATATTCATCGATGAGCGGGCAAAGCGCTTCAAAATTTTTTGCCGCACTCCCTTCCCGGATCAGGATCTTCATTCCAAAACCGATTTTTTCACGGGCTTCTTCAATGGTATAGCATTCATGATCGGTGGTTATCCCGGCTTTTATATATCTTTCAGCATCAGCTCCAATCATACCAGGGGCATGTCCATCGACTGGTTTCCCGGCTAACCGGGCTAATTCCAGCTTTTTCATGACCAATTTATCTTCAAATAAGACCCCGGGACAATTCATCATTTCAGATAAATATCCGATTTCCGGCATTTGCAGAAGTTCTTTAATTTCCTTTTCTCCCAACGATGCCCCTGTAGTCTCAAAAGGAGTGGCAGGGACACAGGATGGAGCGCCAAAACTGAATTTAAAGGGCGCTTTCTTGCCATTCCTTATCATGAACTGAACCCCGGGGATCCCCAGAACATTTGCAATCTCATGAGGATCGGAAACCGTGCAGACTGTTCCATGGACTACTGCCAGTCTCGCAAATTCCGAAGGGATCAGCATGGAACTTTCAACATGGATATGGGCATCCACCAGCCCCGGTAAAATGTATTGATCTTCCGTCACCGGTCCCTCGCGAACAGATGCAATTTTACCATTAACGATTTTCAGCGTGCCTTTGAATATTCTTTTTCCGACAACATCCACGATATGACCGGATAGTGTTATTTCTTTTTTCATGATTTGGATGAGTATTTCGTAAGTTACTTATTAACATTTTTATAATTAGCGCTCAATTGGCCACAGGCGGCTTGAATATCTTTTCCCCGGCTTTTCCTGACATTGACCACCAGGTTGCGCCTTTCAAGAAAAGTCACAAAGGAGAGGATAGCTTCCTGGCCGGATCCGCTTAAACCCGTTTCATTTACCGCGTTGTATTCGATCAGGTTGATCTTAACCGGGAAATTCCTGCAAAATAAAGCCAATTCTGAAGCATCAGCCGGCGAATCGTTCACTCCGGCAAATAAAATATATTCGATGGTAATCCTTTTTCCAGTCTTTGTATGATAATATTTCAATGCCTCAATGATCTCCGGAAGGGGGTGATGAAGGTTAAATGGAATGATCCTGCTCCTCTTTTTATCATTCGCCGCGTGAAGGGAAAGGGCAAAATGGTATTTTGGACGATCATCGGCCATGGTCCGGATCATCTTTGGAATGCCAATACTGGAAACCGTTATCCGTTGTGGTGACATCCCTAAAGATTCAGCAGAAGTGATTGTTTCGATGGATTTTTTAACGGCTTCATAATTGAGAAATGGCTCCCCCATCCCCATATAGACAATGTTTGAAAGGAGGCGCCCAATCCCGGGTTCCGGGTGAGAGACGACAGATCCTGCTCTGCTTTCAGGTTCTGATCGTTGGATTGTCCCGGCTAACCGTGATAAATAAACGACCTGATCAAAAATTTCACCTGTGGTAAGATTCCTCGTGAAACCAAGCCTCCCCGTGGCACAGAATTTACATCCCAGGTTACAACCTACCTGGGATGAAATACAGGCGGTAAAACGTCCACCTGCCGGTATCAGGACTCCCTCTATTACGGAGCCGTCATATAACCGAAATCCTGTTTTGACGGTTCCGTCTGAGCCTTTTTGCTGTATTTCTGCTTTGGCCGAATGGAAAGAAAAATGGGTTTTTAGAAATTCACGGGTTGGGCCCGGAATATTCAACATATCATCAAAGGTGGTAGAACCCAATTTCCATATCCATTGGTAAATTTGTTGAACCCGGAATTTTTTTTCGTCAACCGAGGCTAACGCCCGGGTTAATTCTTCATTGGTCAGTGACCGGATATCGGGCGGAAAATCAATGTTGCTGATGGATGCCAAGGAAAAAAATTTTCGTAATTTCTACAATATTACTAAAAAACCATAAAAAAAGCTCCGGATATCCGGAGCTTTTTCAAAAGTCAAGCGAACTATTAATACATTCCGTCCATTCCACCCATACCCGGGTTCATTGGCGGTGTAGCTGGTTTTTCTTCTTTATGTGTTGCGAGGACACATTCGGTAGTCAGGAGCATACTGGCAATTGAAGCAGCATTTTCAAGGGCTACGCGGGCAACTTTAGTAGGATCGATCACGCCGGATTGATAAAGATTTTCATATTCTTCCGTCCGTGCATTAAATCCATAATCATCTTTGCCTTCTTTTACTTTCTGAACGATGACAGATCCTTCAAGACCTGCATTTTCAACGATCTGACGCAGGGGTTCTTCAAGGGCGCGTTTGATGATGGCAATACCCGTAGATTCATCTTCATTACTTCCCTTTAACTTTTCAATCACCTTCTGTGCGCGGAGATAAGCGACACCACCACCGGGGATGATACCTTCTTCAATGGCAGCGCGGGTAGCGTGCAACGCATCGTCGAACCGGTCTTTCTTTTCTTTCATTTCAATTTCCGAAGCGGCGCCAACGTAAATTACAGCAACACCACCAGCTAATTTTGCAAGACGTTCCTGCAATTTTTCTTTATCATAGTCAGAAGTAGTAGTACTGATCTGAGTTTTGATCTGGTTGATACGGGCAGTGATATCCTCTTTCTTTCCGCCTCCATTAATAATGGTCGTATTTTCTTTATCGATGGTGACTTTTTCAGCCTGTCCAAGGTACTGAAGGGTAGCATCTTCCAGCTTGAATCCCTTTTCTTCGCTGATCACGGTCCCGCTCGTCAGAACGGCGATATCCTCAAGCATTTCCTTGCGGCGGTCACCGAATCCGGGAGCTTTCACGGCAGCCACTTTCAGGGTACCGCGGATCTTATTTACAACCAGGGTAGCAAGGGCTTCACCTTCAACATCTTCGCTGATGATGATCAGGGGACGACCGGTCTGGACAGCTTTTTCCAGCAATGGCAGAAGGTCTTTCATTACACTGATCTTTTTGTCGTAGATCAGGATGAAAGGATTCTCGTAAACGGCTTCCATTTTATCGGTATCCGTGACGAAATAGGGGCTGATGTAACCACGGTCAAATTGCATCCCTTCCACAACTTTAACTGTTGTTTCAATTCCCTTGGCTTCTTCAATGGTAATAACGCCTTCTTTCTTCACTTTGCCCATGGCTTCGGCGATCATTTTTCCGATGAAGAGATCGTTATTGGCAGAAACAGAAGCGATCTGTTCGATTTTTTCCATACTGTCGCCAACCTGTTTGGATTGTGATTTGAGTGATTTGATCACTTCGGCAACGGCTTTGTCAATACCGCGTTTTAAATCCATCGGATTAGCGCCGGCAGTAACATTTTTTAAACCGGTCGTGAAAATAGCCTGAGCTAAAACGGTAGCTGTTGTTGTACCGTCTCCGGCAAGGTCACTGGTTTTGGAAGCAACTTCTTTTACCATTTGAGCTCCCATATTGGCAGCTGCATCTTTCAGCTCAACTTCTTTGGCGACTGTAACACCATCCTTGGTGACGATCGGTGAGCCATAAGATTTATCAATGATCACATTACGGCCCTTGGGGCCCAGGGTTACCTTGACTGCATCTGACAGGGCATCTACGCCTTCCTTGAGGAATTCCCTTGCTTTTATACTAAAGAAAATGTCTTTTGACATGATTTTTCGTTTTAAATGTTAATGAATACTATGTTTCCGAATGTTTACTGATGGTTAAATTACTGCAACGATATCGGATTCGCGCATGATAAGGTAGTTTTTACCATCAAGGGTGATCTCTGTACCGGCATATTTGCCATAAAGTACCTCCTCACCAACTTTTACTGTCATGGGCTCATCTTTTTTGCCCGGGCCAACGGCTACAACCGTTCCTTTCTGGGGTTTTTCTTTTGCTGTATCGGGGATAATGATCCCACCTGCTGTTTTTTCTTCAGCAGCTGCCGGCTCTATCAAGACACGGTCGGCTAAAGGTTTAATCTTCACTTTTGTCATTTCACATTATATTTAAAGTTAAACATTACGAAATAATTCCTTTTGAAAGGTATCCCCTCCTGATCATAATTTGTGCCAAAAGGATTTACCCGGATTTTTGAGGGACATTTTTGCAGTTGACCCGGTCATTTAAAAAAAAATGTCAGAATGTTATGACAATCTGACACCTTTCGGGACATTCTTTTTAACAGGGGCGGTGGCCCCTTTATCACAGGCTACTTTTTCTGGGTTGGAGGAGCCTGAAAATCTTTGATGGGAGCTGTCTTACTTTCATCAATCTGCTTCTGTATTTCGCTTTGGGTCGCTTCAGCTTTAGCCTGCGTTTTTGGAATTACAAATATAGAAAAGAGACTGAGCACAAGTAATACCACGGATAGTGTCCAGGTTGCTTTTTCAAGAAAATCAGCGGTTTTGCGGACACCCATGTACTGGTTTGAGGATGCAAAGTTGGAAGCCAAGCCCCCTCCTTTGGAGTTTTGCACTAAAACTACAAGGATCATCAAAACACAGACGATCAAGATAAGGACAGAGATTAAAATGTAGAGACCCATTACAATTTACGATTTATGATTGACGATTGATCAGATACTGAGTTTTTCAATTTGGGTCGCAAAGTAACGACTTTTTTCTTGATTAAGCAAGGATAATTTCTTATAAATTTGAATTGCCTTGGAGATATTGCCTTGTTTGGCATAGAGTTGGGCTAACGTTTCACTTACGATCCCTTCTTCATCCATGTTGCTCCGGTGAGCGCTGTCAGACGGACTGAAAAAGGCAGCTTTAGGTTTGGATATCTTAGGCTCTTCCGCAATAAACTTATCAATCAGGACCTCTTTTGAAATACTACTTTGTTGAGAAATAACATTTTGATCGGCTGACCCATTCCCTTGAACAAGATGCTTTTCAAGATCGATGATAGCCAACCGTTTTTTGATCATCAGGACCAAGGTTTCCGGAGTTACTTGCTCTTCTTCAGTTAGGTTTTCTCCGGGAATAAAGATATTCCGTTGATTTTCAAGTACTTTTTCGTCTATTGTTTCATCAGCAGCAGCTATACCACAATTCGTTTCCGGAGGCAGGGATACGACAGTCGCAGTTATTCCGGGCTCAGGAACAAAATTTGTTTTCTCGGGATCCTGACTTATTTTCAGAGATGTACTTTTCTCATCTGCAACAAAATGAATAACAGGTTCATCTGATTGAGACGTTGTAACCGGTCCGGGCTTTTTCCGGGTGAGATCGATCAATATTTTTAATTTTCGCCGGTCCCCGGTATAAGCGGCGGCTTTTTTCAGTTGAAGCGGATACTGGAGATTTTCTTCCTTCCCCAGGTTACAGGCATATAAAATCTGGGCTGTCTGGCAATAGGGATACCTATGGACCAGTTCATCAAACATTTTAAGGCTTACAGAATCGACCGTGGCCGGGTGGTTTACAAAATCCGTAAATTGTTGCCTGTTCATGGAATTTACCTGGTTTAAAGGATTACCAGTTAACCACTGCTTTGTTAAATATATCCTGTACCAATTGCTCTGTGATGCCGGCGATAAGGCTTTCCTGAACGGCATAAAGTTGCATTGAGCTGGAATAATCAAGGTACCGGGAAAACTGAACCGGGGAATCCCAATTTTGCTTCGGATCCGTTTTATTGGAGAATTTCATACTGACGGTGATCGTCAATCGGTTCATGGCTGCAGTTTCATTGCCCTGTATTGCCACAGGCTGGACAGCATACTGGGTAATGGCGCCTTCCAGGTCCAGGTCACCGTTGCGGTCAACAAGGATCAGGTTTGTCTGGGATGTAAAATAATCGCGAAGGGCATCGGTGATGGTCCTTGACAGGGTGGGGACAACCAGGGGCGCATTGTTGGGAATATTCGGAATAGATATGGTCCTCACATTGGTCGAAATGGAGGCGCCTGTAAACGTATAACTGACCCTGCAAGCCGACTGGCTGATCAGGACAACCCCTAATAAAAGTATCCATAAACTTTTTTTCATTCCCTCTCTGCCCAATTAAAAATAATAAATGATGGAAAATGGGAGATAGGAGATAAAAGTAAATCGTAATTTGTAAATCTCATTTGTAAATGGTTGATTTTCATTTATTCCAGATTGTACTCCTTGATCTTCCTGTATAGTGTACGTTCAGAAATCCCCAGCTCTTTGGCGGCGTCTTTTCGTTTTCCTTCATACTTTGTCAAAGCACGTTTAATGAAATCCCGTTCTTTTTTTTGCAGGGATAAATTTTCCTCTATTTCTTCCGGTTCCTGAACGGGTTCATGGTTATTAAACCCGTTGTCCTGTTCATGAACGATCACGGGATGAGAAGGTTCCTTGACGTCCGAAACGTCCTTGTAAAGCCGTTTGATGAGATGCGTATTTTCGCCCAGGTTATCATTTAAATCATCTTCATTCTGCATCAGGTTCATTACCAGCTGTTTCAGGTCGTTCATGTCTTTTTTCATATCAAACAACACTTTATACAGCAACTCTCTCTCACTGAACTTATTGGCATCCTCTCCTTTATAAAGGACGGGAAGTTCGTTGGTTTGTCCCGCGGGCAGATATTTTGTGATCGTGGCGGCATCAATGTCCCGGGATTTTTCAATAATCGATATTTGTTCAATAAGATTTTTCAGCTGACGGATATTTCCCGGCCACCGGTAGTTGGTGATTACCTGCCGGGCCCCCTCATCAAGTTGAACTGGCGGCATGCGGTATTTTTCAGCATCATCCGATGCAAATTTCCTAAACAGCAGGTAGATATCTTCTTTCCTTTCGCGAAGAGGTGGGACCAGGATCGGAACGGTATTCAACCGGTAATAAAGATCCTGTCTGAATTTCCCGGTAGAAATGGCATCGGGAATACTGACGTTTGTAGCGCCAACGACCCGGACATTGGTTTTTAATACTTTCGAAGAACCGACCCGGATGAATTCACCTGATTCGAGAACCCGTAACAATCGGACCTGTGTCCCCAATGGCAACTCGGCTACTTCATCCAAAAAAATGGTCCCCCCGTCAACTACCTCAAAATATCCTTTCCTGGCTTCATGCGCTCCTGTAAACGATCCCTTTTCATGACCAAATAATTCAGAATCAATTGTTCCTTCCGGGATGGCGCCACAATTTACCGCGATATAAGGTCCATGTTTACGGGAGCTTAACTGATGAATGATTTTGGGGAAAAATTCTTTTCCTGTCCCACTCTCACCACTGATCAGGACGGTTATATCCGTGGCAGCAACCTGCCGGGCGATATCAATAGCACGGTCAAGAATCGGGGAATTGCCGATGATACCAAACCGTTGTTTTATAGATTGTATATCCATAACAAATTGGGGACCAACCTTATCTGATCCGGGCATTAAAGGTTGTAATAAAAACTTTTATCAACCGTTCCATAGCTTTATCTATTTCCTTGTCTGTCAGTGTCTTTTCTTCATCCTGCAGGATAAAACTCAGGGCATACGATTTTTTCCCTGCTCCAATTTTATCCCCCTCAAAAACGTCAAACAATCCTACGCGACGGAGTAATTTTTTTTCTGTCCGGAATGACAATTTTTCAATCTGGGAAAAAGTGACAGACTGGTCAATCAATAAAGCAAGGTCGCGCCTTACTTCAGGAAATCTGGGTAGCTCGCAACAACTGGTTTCGGATACCGATAGCGCCATCAAATGGTCCCAATTCAATTCTGCATAATATATTTCCTGTTTACAATCGAAGGAATGCAGCAATGATTTACTCAGCAAACCCATTTTCAACAGTTCGTTGTTGCCATCAGAATAACGGAGACCATTGATGAAAAGAGACGATTGGAAAGGTTCTATAACCAATTTCCTGGTATTGATTGACATTTTACAGAACAAGGCTTCAATAAAACCTTTCAGGGTGTAAAAATCAACCGGTTTATCTGTATTGTTCCAGTTTTCAGATGAGATCTTTCCGGTTATCAGCAGGGACAGGTGTTGTTCTTCCAGATAACCCGGAACAATTCCACCCTGGGATAAGGTATACGTTTTTCCGAATTCATATAGTTTCAGATCGGAAAGTTTTCGGTTAAGATTATAGACCAGACTTTCCAGTGCGCCATGTAACAGCGACTGCCGCATGACATCCAGGTCCCTGCTTACCGGGTTAAGTATCCTGACAGAAAGGGCGGGTTGGAAATCGCTACTATTATTATAATAAGCCGATCGGGTCAGCGAATTGTTCATGATCTCATAAAATCCCTGGGCAGAAAGGAATTCCGAAACCGAATTTTGTACTTTCTCGGGATCCGGTTTCCTGTAATGAGATATGGAGGCCCTGACTTCGTGTGGGATTTCAATATTGTTGTATCCGTAAACCCGTAATATTTCTTCAATAACGTCGGCTTCACGCGTTACATCCGATTTAAAGGCCGGAATGGAAAGTTGAAGGCATGCCGGGGATTCCGTTTCCCGGAGTATGTCCATCCCCAAGTCTTTCAGGATAGCTTTAACAACTCCCCTGTCAATCGCTTTTCCTATCAGCCTGTCCATGTTAACGAACGAAACCAAAACTTCCCGCGATGGGAATGGCGCCGGATAAACATCTACTATTTCCGAGGATATTTGACCCCCTGCAAGTTCTTGAATAAGCAAGGCGGCCCTTTTCAACGCGTATTCTGTTATGTTGTAATCGGTTCCGCGTTCAAAACGGAAGGAAGCATCTGTTTGTAATCCATGATGACGGGCAGTTTTACGGATATGCCGGGGATCAAAACATGCGCTTTCAAGGAAAACGCTGGTGGTCTCCTGTGTTACTCCCGATTTAAGTCCGCCGAAAACGCCACCGATTACCATAGGTTCAACGGTATTGCAGATCATCATATCTTCACCGGTCAATTCCCGTTCAACATTATCCAAGGTGATAAATTTTGTCCCGGCCGGATAATTCCTTACGATGACTTTATCTCCGATAATCCGGTCACAGTCAAAAGCATGCAGGGGTTGTCCCAATTCCATCAGAATAAAATTGGTAACATCAACCACGTTGTTGATCGGCCTTAAACCTACCGCATTCAGTTTGTCTCGTATCCAGGCCGGAGATTCTTTTACGGTTATCCCGGAAACGGTAAGGGCGGTATATCGCGGACACCCTTCCTGATTCTCAATAATTACATCAATGCGACGGCTGTGATTTTGTACCCTGAAGTTTGAAACGTCAGGTAATACAGGGTTTACCCGGCCTGAAACAGAAGGATGTTTTCGTCCGGAATTGTTGATCACTGCCGCCAGATCGCGGGCCACGCCAAAATGGGAAGTGGCATCGCTACGGTTTGGGGTCAGTCCAATGGTAAATACAACATCTTCTTCTATATTGAAATACCGGGCAGCTGGTGTCCCGACCGGAGTTGCAGGATCAAGGACCATGATCCCGTCATGGGAAGTCCCTAATCCCAGCTCATCTTCAGCACAAATCATCCCTTCCGAAACGGCGCCACGGATTTTTGTCTTTTGCAGCTTCAGGGGCTTATCAGCGAAATACAGGGTTGTCCCTGTTAACGCGACCGGAACTTTTTGTCCGGTAGCGACATTCGGCGCGCCACAAACGATGGATAGTGGTTTCTCCTGGCCAACATCAACGGTTGTAAGGCTCAGGTGATCGGAATCAGGATGTTTTACACAGGTCAGGACCTCACCGATAACGATCCCTTTTAATCCACCTTTCACCGGAAAGAAGGGCTCCATGCTTTCTACTTCCAGTCCGCATCCGGTCAGATATTCAGCCACCTTGTCAGGTAACAGGTCGATATTCAGATAAAGTTTAAGCCAATTATATGAAATTTTCATTGTCAGCGCCGGTTTGAGAAAACAAAGATAGTAATAAATATCTTCGCGCTAAGAGATCAGGCCCCAATTTTGGGATTGCTGGTCGATATGGCGAAGATGACGTGCCAGAATGTCATTTTTTTCCTGCGTCAATGCAGGGTCATCCCGGATGATATCACTGGCCAGATTTCTGGCATAGTGAAGGATCTTTTCATCCCGAACGATATCTGCGATCCGCAGGTTCAGGATCCCGCTTTGCTGGGTACCCATGAGGTCACCGGGGCCCCTGATCTGCAGGTCGGTTTCGGCGATTTCAAATCCATCAGTCGTCCGCACCATCGTTGTGATCCTTTTCCGCGCTTCCGCCGATAACGCATGGCCACTGACCAGGATGCAATATGATTGATTGCCTCCCCGTCCAACCCGTCCACGAAGCTGATGTAACTGGGAAAGCCCAAACCTGTCAGCATTCTCAATCACCATTACTGAAGCATTGGAAACGTCAACTCCGACTTCTATGACAGTCGTTGAGACCAGGATATGAATACGATTTTCAACAAAACGTCTCATTACCGCATCTTTCTCCGGTTGTTTCATCTGACCGTGAAGCATACCAACAACACAAGGAGGAGGGAATTCCGACAGGAACGTCTGGTAGCCGTCCTCGAGGTTTTGCAGGTCCAGGCTTTCTGATTCCTGGATAAGGGGATATACAATATAGATTTGTCTTCCCTCCCTGATCTTTCCCCTGATAAACGAAAATATCTTATACCGGTCGGATTCATAAATATGCCGCGTAACGACCGATTTTCGTCCGGGGGGCATTTCATCGATCACGGAATTATCAAGGTCACCATAGAGGGTCATTGCCAATGTCCGGGGAATTGGGGTTGCTGTCATGACCAGTACATGGGGGGGGATTACATTCTTCTTCCAGAGTTTTGCCCTTTGAGCCACTCCAAACCGGTGCTGTTCATCGATAACAACCAACCCAAGTTTTTTGAACCGGACATTTTCTTCAAGAAGGGCATGGGTCCCTATGAGCAGATTGACTGTCCCGTCGAGAAGCCCTTCCCGTATCACAGTCCGCCGGGTTGTTTTGGTTGAACCGGTAAGGAGCTGAACGTTTATGTCCATCCCGGCTAACATTTGTGAAATGGTCTGATAATGCTGATTGGCAAGAATTTCGGTGGGGGCCATCAGGCAACATTGGCAGCCGTTATCCAGGGCGATGAGCATCGTCATAAGCGCAACCAGGGTTTTTCCACTTCCCACATCTCCCTGAAGCAACCGGTTCATCTGATTCCCCGATCCAAGGTCGGCGCGTATCTCTTTGATAACCCTCTTTTGTGCCCGTGTCAGTTCGAAGGATAAATGATGATGGTAAAACCCGTTTACATAATCCCCTACTTTCAAAAAAGGCAGTCCTGTTTGTTTTTGTAGCCTGCCAGCCCGTTGCCTTGCCAACCGTAACTGGATAAAGAATAACTCTTCAAACTTTAACCGGGCCTGTGCCTTTGAAAGCAATTCCGGACTTTGAGGAAAATGAATATTTACAAAGGCCTCCTGACGACTTAATAAATGGAGAGGTTTCATGATTTCCGTAGTGAGATTCTCGGGAACATGGAACCGGTCATTCAGCATAAGGGTTTTTATCAGTTTGCCTATACCCTTAAAATCAAGGCCCTTTGACTTTAACTTCTCGGTAGAACTATACACGGGCCGGATCGTCTCATTCAGCGGTAAGGGTTCGATTGAAGGGACCTCCAGATCGGGATGGGGAATATTAAAGCGACCATTAAAAAGTGCGGGTTTCCCGAAGATAATATATTCCTGCAATGGGATCAGTTTTTCCTCTATCCATTTTATTCCATGGAACCATACCAGATCGATCTCTCCGCTATCGTCGCTGACCGTGGCGATGAGGCGTTGATTCCGGGGAGAGCCGACAATCTGGATATGCGCGATCTGAGCTTTGATCTGGATAAAAGCGTTTTCATCTTTAATCTCTGAGATGCGGTAAAATTTACTCCGGTCCACATAACGGAAAGGGAAAAAAGTCAGCAAATCCCCAAAAGTGAAGATCTGTAGCTCTTTTTTCAGCATTCCGGCCCTGGCCGGGCCCACACCTTTAAGGTATTCAACCGGGGTTTCTAAAAATGTAACAGCCATATCGTTATTCAAGCCATACCAAACAAAAATAAGGTATTTAGGCCGTAAAAACAGAAAAACTCTCCTTTGGGGAGAGTTTTTCAGACAATTTTTTATCGTTAAACCATATCAATATTCCCAGAGGCTTGATTCGAATTCGAAAAGGTTGTTCTTTGCCTTTTCGGCTTCAAGCAAGGCATCAACTCCTGCCGAATATTCATTGATGGCCCGATCATATACGTTTTCTTCTTTGTAGATATAGCTTGAGAAGATCCTTTTCATAAAGACATCGTCGTAAGTTAATCGCCCGGCAGAACCGTTATTCAGATTGAACATCTCATTCTTTGCAAAAAGATTGCGGCATTCGGGAAAATAAACCCAGAAAAGATTTTTTTCGAATCGTTTTTCGCCGGTAGTCTTATCAATCTCGTCAACCACAGGGCATATTCCAAGTATCCTGACTTCCATAACAGACCTTTGCCTGTCAAAATAATAATCTTCTTTTATTTTCAGTTTTTTAACATTAGCCGGATCGAACTCGTTTTTAATGACAGTATCGTAAAGAATATCGGGATTATCCGGTCTTGGAAGGCGAACTGAATCGATCCGCTCTAATTTATCCTGGAGCTCGGTAAATTTAAGGGGAACCAGAAATTGATCTGATTCGTTGGAATAAGCGGTGATGGTCCCTTCCCGGAGCCCGTCATATAGGATCTGGACAAAGCTGCGCCAGTTGTTCTGTGGTTTTTCAGGAAAATAAAAGGGTTGGTTCATCTTTTCCCTCATATCAATAATCCGCCATATCCGCCGGGTCCATATAACATCAGCTTCCCTGAGATAAGGATATGCAATGGGTTGCACCTGGGTTATGGCTGTTTTATCATATACGCCATCCCTGGGGGCGCCTTCCATCACCTGTGCCTGGGATGAAAACTTCAAACTTACTATAAAGAGTAAGGATAAAACAAGGAAATGAACATTTTTCATAATTTTTCCTTCTTTTTCAATTCAGTTTCAAACTAAGGTTTGTATTTACTTTACGCGTACCATCGGGGCCCTTTACATAAATATCGTCGAACCAGATACGCTGGTTCTTCCGGGCATTGCTGATGGCTTTCAGGATTTCCGGCGTGAGGCGGTTCCCCTGAACTTTAACATCGGTTCCTTCACCAGCAGAAGTAGAGGTTGAAAAAACAAAGGAAGTGACGGTGTATTTAAGATCAAAATCGAATCCCGCAATCATCTCGGGGACCAGGAATGGGCTTGCCAGAAGTAAATTTTTTGAAATGTACCCTTCATTTTTACCGGCTATTTTAATGATCGGATCAGGTACGGTTTTAAGCCGGCATTTATAGGAACCCATATTCTTTGTTTTTCCGGAAAATACGGCGTTTACACTGATCATTGCTTCTCTGGCCCCGGAAGCGGAAGTAAGGTTTGATACGATCCATTCTTTTCCCTGTAAGCGGATACTTCCTGTTGAGATGGAGGGTATGATGCGTTCGGGGCCTCCCGGGACGCTGATCTCGATGGGATTGTCAACGCCCATGTAAAGAACATTCATTTTGGTCGGTGAAATGGTAATGGCAGGTTTGGCTACAATGAATTCATCCTTAAAATGGAAAGATAAAGTATCTCCCAGCGGGCTAACGATTTTAATGATGCCTGCAAATTTTTTCAATCCTTCTGAAGATCCTCCGAGTTTCAGTACCACCAGACCATCGGATCCTTCAAGCCGGGTAGCATTTTTATAGTTTGCAGGCGTCAGTGAATCGGAGCCAAGAATATAGCGGACATCCGGGTTCTCTTTGGTATCGTAAGCGCCCACAAGGATTTCGGCCTGGTATTCCTCTCCTAAAAAAACATAACTGCTTTTCGGGATCACTTTGGCCTGGATCCTGTCGAATTTGAAATTTAAAGCATCAATGGAGCTGTAAAGGTTATTGATCACATCAAATTCAGCATTATAAACTTCAGCCTTAATCTTATTTAAAATCGTGACGCTCGCGGCAAGGATTGTATGGTAAAAATTGTGCATTTCCCAACTTTGACGGGCCCCATCCCTGTCGTAAAAAGGGCCCTCCGTGTCCATTCCGATCTTGATTGAATTTCTGAATTTGGGATCTACCAATTCAAGCATCTGCT
>JALNWE010000021.1 GCA_023231065.1 Bacteroidales bacterium | reverse complement strand
TTGGACGAACGGCGCTACCTACCCTGTTAAAATATCTGAAACATCAATATTTCATCAGATTTTCAAGGTTGACAGCGCGGACCGTAAAGTACAGTGTATGATGTTCAGGGCAAATGCCTTTATACCTGATTATGATACGCTGAATGTGGACTCGCTGAAATATATGGATAAGAATTATCCAGGTCAAATCTACAATATAGAAGTGTTTTCCCCCGCGCCAGAAGCCAATGTGATTTACCGCCTGGATACCAGATTTGACTCCACCACAAATTTGGGGAAAATGAAACACCGGCCCGTTGGTCTTGAATACATGGGTACCGACTTTAAAAGTATCTTGCTTAGCTTTCCGCTCTATTATATAGATTCAAATGATGCACGCAAATTCATTTACTACGTGATGACTGAAAAGTTCATACATTCGGTTGGCATTGCGCCGGTTGGTTATTTGGGCCCTTATTCTCTGCAGATATACCCTAATCCGGTTTCTGACCATTGTAATGTTACTTTTAACCTGGTTAAACCCGGACGGATAAAACTTTCACTGATGTCGGCACATGGGCAAGTTTTACGAACATGGATTGACGGTAAGTTTGAACAAGGCGCTCATTCATTTCTGTTTGACATTAGTTCACAATCACCCGGATTGTACTATGTCGTGTTGCAGGGTGATGCGGGCAGGTCTGTCAAAATAATTATCAGGCATTAATGCTCTATTGTAAAACCCTCTCCATTGATATTTTTCTTATTTTAGCAACTATAAACCATTAAAAAAATCTGCAATATGGCGCTGTTAAAAACCATCGAAAAAGACCAGGCAACCGGCCACGTGGCCGAAATATATGAGATCATGACCAAAAACATGGGCTTTATTCCCAATGCCTTTAAAGTATTCAGTGCAAGTCCGCACATCCTCGACATCCAATTCAAAAACATGGGTTATTATGTTCGTCATCAAACCCTTGGAGGAAAACTTCTGGCATTCATCCGGCTACTGGTCTCGGAACAGGAAAAATGCGCTTATTGCATCACCATGAATACGGGGATTCTTTTCCAGTATGGAGTTTTACCCGATATGATCGCGGCAATCAGGCTGGATCCTGCTAAAGCGCCCCTAGAAGCAAAAGAACTGAATATGTTACTCTTTGTCCTCAAGGTAGTGAAGGATGCCAATTCCATTCAGAAAGCGGATGTGGATGGACTCAGGAACATGGGCTGGACCGACGCGGAGATCCTGGAAGCAACCTACCATGGAGCGACTCAGGTAGCAGTGGATATGATCTTCAACGCGTTTCAAATCGGAATGGACTGACGGCCTGCGACGTTGTCGGTAATCACTGTCTTCTCGGTTTTTTACCCTTTCCCAAACCTTTTGCTTCCGGTGTGCCACAAGGTCAATACTCCCGTATTGAAAATGGTAAGGTTGAACCCTCGGTTTCCACTCTTGAAAAGATTACTAAAGTGTTTGAGGTCTATCTCAGAGTTCTTTAAAAGCAATGATATTAACGAAGATGTAAACCTTCCTTTACTGGAAAAGATAAAACTGATTGATACGGTTGGAAAGGATGAACAGCAAGCCCTTTTCAAAATGATTGATTTGGCGATTGCCAATAAACGTACGAAAGATAATTTGCAGAACTTGATTAACCAATAACACAAAACCCGGCATTAACCCGGGTTTTGTTAATTATTTCCGATATACTAATACTGTAATACTAAAGATTACTATGTACCAGAAAAGCGTACATACAAAGGCTAAAATCAGATAATCTAAAAAATCTGGTATAATTAAATGATACCAACCAGCAGCAAAACAGTTAACTAAAAACACTATTAATCCGATTAAACAGGCTGCTATAATATATTTAACAGTTCTTAAACGCTTTATCTCAGGATTTTTTTGCCTAATCTTCACATATATTGCTATGTAATACCAAGGTATTACTATCAATGAAATAAGAGCTTCAATATATACAATATTCAAAGAAGCAGCTTTATACTTAAAATACAAAGGCATAAATAGAATATGTACTATTACTATAGGGAGCGTATTGACAAGTATTTTTTTATTTATTGATTTCATAATATTTTATAGATTATTTTATCATTTATACAGAAGTAGTTCAAATTTGGCTATTGAAGAATTCTCTCCGAAATGGAGAATAGCCCACCTATTGGCAGAGACTTCTGTCCAATAAGTTCCATGTGTATATAACCCAAATGATATTGTTTCTTTAAAGGCGCTTATAGCACTTTGTCGTGTATATATATTTGAGAATACATCATCGCCAAAGACTTGATTCTGTACATAGTGTCCATATTCATGTTGTAAGTAATACTCTGCTGTATTATCTTTAACATGAATTGTTTTTGTTTTCCAATCATAATACCCTCTATCTCCTCCGTCAAAGGAAACGCTAACACCTTGGTATTGATTCTGATATTGATTAAAGTTCTTACTGTTGATATAATTTACAGGAGCTGTAGGGTCGTATTTAGTACCATAAGCAAAATAATCCCCGCCACTTGCGGCATGACCACGAGGTGCCTTTGATACATATTTACCATATGATATTGATGTTTTAAATGGATTCGGCGTAAGACATGGGTCGTCTGTCCATTCCCAAGCAGGAGTGCCCCATTCTCCACCATTTCTTATTAAAGAAGCGCCAAATTCATTTTGAGGTACAAAGCCGTAAACAGCCTTAAAACCATCCGACATCCATCCCTCGCACGAATCAACACTTATTAGTTTTCCATCACAGACATAGAATTGTACCTTTCCATTCCCCCCGGATCCTCCAACTGGGTCCTGTTCAGTTTGTCCATGCCCATATGACCAGCTATATAGTCCTTTTCCACCATTATTCAACCAATCTTGATAGGCCTTATGGAAAGCTGCCATTCTTCGATAACCATCCATGGGAATCCGGGATCCGCCTCTATTTTCACATCCTGTAGGGTCGATTGAATTTACCGGGTTGTTGCCCATGGCCAAATAAGGGCTGAAATACTGGTTCGCCGGGTCTGCTACATGCCACCTCCCAATTTGCGGGTCATAATCGGCCTGAACCGGTACCCCCAAACAACAATAATATACGTCCTCCACTCGAACCGGTTTCATAAATAAAGCTACCTGAATAATCTGTTGTGTTCTGAACAACGTTGTCTTTCATAATCTTCTTACAAAGCTTGTTGCCAATGGCATCGTAAAGATATAGAATTTTATTTCCTCCGGCCATGAAATGCAAATAATCTAAATCTTCTTTTCTAAGTATGTGATTAATGCATTTATCATTGGCTCCAAAGATGCATCCAAGTTTTTCAGACAAAAGATGGGAGAACCATTGGAAACGCAGGGAGAACCATTGGAGAAGATGGGAGAAAGATGGGAGGACCATTGGAAAAGATGGGAGGGCCATTGGAGCCGCAGGGTCCTTAATGGTCCAATCCACTATCAAAATCCATTCTCACATCATGTGGTGACGATCGCTGTTTAATGCTGTTGATTTTGAACGAAAGGCCAGCTATGATAACAGGCCCCTCGTAACGATACCAGTTCTCTGTCGTAAAACTCTCCCCATTGGTAGTATAATGATATAGCCCAGTATTAAAAGTGTTATGGGTACGGAGGGTAAAAATCAGTTTCTTCTTCAGGAATTGCTGTCGGAAAATGAAATCAAAATAATAAAAGGAACTTGCATTGCCCTGAATGTTCTTCGAAGGGGCATAATAGATAGCCAGAAATGTCAAATCGGTTGTGGGGGTTATAAAAAAGACCGGTTTAAAGTTACCTGAATAGATTACGGTATGGTCATCCAGCTTTTCACCATCGCTCAAGGCGCCATTCCATTGTGAATAGTAGAGGCTTGAACTGAGTTCCAGTTTCAACCACTTCCAGGGTTTATAAGTAACCTGGAAGTCGATCCCTGAATTGAATTCGTGAGCCAGGTTATCATAAGTCTCAAAAAAGATGTCGTTCTCTTCCAACACTACAGTATTGATCGAATTTTTCGATTTCCTGATATATGTTTCCACGTTGAGATCGAATGTTTTTATCTGAAAGGTGTATCCAAGTTCTATCGCATCAATGAATTCAGGTTCCAGTTGCGGATTTCCTTTCCGTAGATAGAAGCGGTCATTCGCGTAAAGCAACGGACAGAGCTGCCATTCGGTTGGACGGTTGATCCGCCGGCTGTAACTCAGGCTGAATTGGTGTTTATCCAACTCTTTCGAGAGATGGACCGATGGGAACAGGTTCAGATAATCATTTCTGGCATTTCCCACCCCGGCCGGATAAACAAGGCGCTGAAGTGTTGACTCTGTACGTAATCCAACCTGGTATGCAATCCCAAAAAGAGTACCCGACCAGGTGATATATGCAGCAAGGATACCACGATTAAAATTCATAATACCACTTAGCGAATCATTATGGATCCAGGAAGAGTCCTGGTTCATGAACCTGTAATCATAAACGTAATATGATGCCTGGATATCAGCCTGGATTCCAGCTTCCAACGTGTGTTCTCCGGAAACCGGTAAAGTATAATCGGCCTTCGCCCTGAGATTGTTCCGGTATGAGGAGTTATCAATCTGCTGTGTGAACCCTTGTTCTAACTCGACATAGGTATTCGGGGAATTGTTTTCAAGGTAGGAATCAAAAATATCAATGGAGAGGGTGTGCCCCTCTTTTGGGAAATAATGGTTGTAACTCAGATCTCCGCTAAGGAAATAATTCCTCACAGTATAATCCTCACGGGTTTTAATTTCCAATGGAACCGGCATTGTGTCAGACATTGTTTTATAAAGGCCATCCATGCCTCTGAAAAATTTCCAGATCCCGGCCTGGAAGTACCACGACAGGGAGCTTTTCCCATGGGTCGTGATGTCAGCGCCAATCTTACCCTGGGCATCAAGTCGTTGCAACTGGCGGTCATTCGATATGTTTTCTGTGGTGTTTATCCCGGATGCAGAATACATTCTTTCGCTCCAGCTTTTGGTGTGCTGCCATTTATCCGAAAAGCTTGCTTCGATAAAGGTAGTGAGCCGTCTGAACCGGTTGCTTACCTTCAAATTCCCGGTGTATTTATCTCCATTTGCAACAGATGCGCTGACAATCCCATCAGCGCCCGCCAGTTGTTTCTTCTTTGTGATAACATTCATGATTCCCGTTATCCCTTTGGCATCATATTTCGCAGAGGGGTTGGTGATGATCTCGATTTTATCGACCGTTTCCGCCTGAATGTTTTTAAACGATTCTGAAGCATCCATAATTGATGGCTTCCCGTCAATCAACAAAGTAAAATCAGCGCTACCACGCAGGGTCACATTCCCATCGGCATCGACTTTTACCGAAGGGACATTCTGAAGTACATCTGCCAGGGAACCTCCGGCAGCATTGGCCTGTTGAGCAACATTCACCACTTTCCGGTCAATTTTATAATCAATTTCCTTTTTCTCCCCTGTAACAGAAATTTCGTTTAGCTGGCTTGGCAGGGGTTTAAGCCTGATCTCTCCGATGTCAACGGTTGCTTTTTTATCCTTAATAACAATCCCATTTCTTGCTTGTTTTTCATAGCCTATATAACTGATTTCAAGCCGGTACAATCCCGGATTTTGCCTGGAAATATGAAAAGAACCGTTCCCATCTGTTATGGCCCCATCAATAAGTTTGTCAGTCGTATCATATAATGCAACTGTCGCATACTCCAGCGCTGCTCCCGCTGAATTGCACACTACTTTCCCACAGATACCGGTCCCTTGGGCAAAGGATTGAACCCCTGAAGAAAGCAGGATTATTAAGGGGTAAAGATAAATCCAGGGATGAAAAATGGCGCTGACCTTGTTCATTGGATGAAATGGTTTTATGCAGGACACAAAGAAACCCATTGCGGGAATTTAAAAAAAACAGAATCGATCAACCTGTTATCCTGCATGATTATCAGTCAATTTTAAGTTCGACCGGAAAATCCGGCAACTCGTTGATGAAATCAGGGGTTTCGTTTAATTCAACCTTGTTTTATCACACTATTTCCTATTTTTGTGACCTATGTATATCAAAAAAATCCGTCTTCTCGCACCACTCGTATTCTGGATTTTTCAGGTCATTGTCTTTTTAATCAGGAATATCTACCAATTCAGTCAAGGTGCGGCCTCAGAAGTTTTCAGGACGATGGTGCTTACCTTTCCATTAGACTGCCTGACCTTTTGTGTATTTTATTTTTTCTTTGCCCCACGGTTTTACAACCGGAAAAAACTCGTATGGAATGTGATTCTTGTTGTTTTCTTTTTCATCCTGAACAGTGGGTTATGGGCTGGATATTACTACCTGAATGGCGTTCATGAAGAAGAACAGCTAAGGGCCTTTTATCTCTCCAGCATGGGACATAACCTGCTCTATTCTTTTTATGGCATTTTATTCAGGGTTGGGATAAACTGGTATGAAAAACGTGATCGGCAGAGGGAGTTGGAAAGGCAACAGGTCAGGACAGAGCTGGCCTTGCTCAGGTCACAGATCAATCCACATTTTTTATTTAACATTTTAAACAATATTCATTCCTTTGCCAGGCACGATCCAGATAAAACATCTTTTGCCATCATCAAGCTCGCCGAAATCATGCGCTATATGCTGTATGAAGCCAATACAGAAAAAGTCCCTGTGGAAAAAGAGATAAAATATATTGAGAGTTACCTTGCCCTTCAGAAACTCCGGTATAAGGATCCCGGTTTTGTAACCTTTGATATCGATGGGGATCCTGCCGGAATTAATATACCCCCGATGTTATTCATCCCATTCATAGAAAATGCATTTAAACATGGATGCAAATCCGTTGAGGATAAAATCAAAATTTCGCTGACGATAAAAGGGGAGATGCTCCGCTTTCATTGTCAGAATACCAAACGGATTTTAAGTAGTGCGGAAAGGAACATGTCAAAGGGAATTGGTATAATGAATATAAAACGCCGGCTTGATCTGCTTTTTCCGGGCGCTCATGACCTGATAGTAAATGATACTGAAAAACGATACATCATTGACTTAACCTTAAACCTTCATGAAAATCAAATGTATCGTCATTGATGACGAAATCCCTGCCATTGAACAGATGACGGAATATATTCAGCGGGTGCCATTTTTAGAATGTACCGGTACTTATAATAATGCCATTGAACCGTTATCCTTTTTGGCAAATAATAAAGTTGACCTTGTTTTTCTTGACATCGAAATGGAAGGGTTTACCGGGATCCAGTTTTTAAAAGCGCTTCATTTCCATCCGCAAATTATTCTGACAACTGCTTATGATTCCTATGCCATTGAAGCATTTAATATGAATGTCGCCGATTATCTGCTGAAACCGATTTCGTTCGAAAGGTTCATACAAGCCATCGAAAAAGTGTACCAGCAATTTTATGACCATAAACCCGCGGAAGGGGATCGCGTCAGGCAAAATCCAAGATCCTTTTTTTTCGTAAAAACCGAATTCCGGATACAACGCATCGATTTTGACGATATTCTGTTCATTGAAGGGATGAAGGAATATTTATGCATCCATACCCGATCAGGAAAGATCATGGTCCTACAAAGTTTTGCCAATATTCTCAGGGAACTGCCTCCTGATAATTTCTGCAGGGTCCACAAGTCCTTCATCGTTGCCATCAATAAAATCGACAAGGTAAAGAGAAACAGGTTATTCGTCAACAGTCATGTTATTCCAATCAGCGAAACCTATAAAGACGCCTTCATGCTGTTTCTCTCCGGGAAATGAAATGAATGATAAGTCATCCCTACTTCAATACTTTTAGAATGACCTTTTTTGTTATGTATTTCTGTTCGGCTTTTTCAAAATCGACGGAATAGCGGTAAATCTTTCCTGAATGATCGAGGGGATATGCGTTTTCAGCAATTTCCGGTGTGCTGGCTGAATAAACCTCAATGATCCCGCTGGTCCCGGATCTTCCTTCCACTTCAATCATGTATTGATTCCCGGCTAAACGGGCTCCGGTTATCCGCAGTCCTTCAGCGCTGGCGCCAGGTTTCGGATCAGGGACAACCGGTAGGACAGAAATTCCGCCCTCTGTTTCAACGATAAGTTGGGATGGTATCCCGGTGACGATCTTAACATAAAGGACTACCGTGGCATCTTCTGTAAAAGTTGTATAGGGGAAATCCCTGCCATCAAGGTTCACCCTGGATACCTGTGTCCCGGCAGGGAAGGAGGGCATGAACTCAATGGTAACCGGTTTTCCCTGATCGGGTAAAAAATCATAGTTGTATATCCCACCAGTTCTCGAAAACCTGAAATCCAGTAATTGCTGACCCATCCGGATATTATGGACACTCAGCGAATCCCATTCGGCCGGAAGATGCGGGGCCAGGGTGATTTTTTGTTCACCGGCATTGACCTCCAATCCGAGCAATCCTTCTATGGCCGGCTGCAACACCATGGTTTCCGACCAGCACTGGTGAGGGCAAACGCCCGACGGTTTATATTCCGCACCATTTAAAACTTCTTCAACAAATCCAAGCCCCCACGACCGGTAAACGTTCAGGTTGTTCATCAGATGAGAATATCCCTGGATAAAATTCCCGTTATTATATTCAGCCAGGGAAGCCCACCCTGTAAACAACGGCCATACACTTCCAAAATGGTAGCCAGTGGGTTTGAAGAGTGGACTATCTTCCCTTACAATCCGTACGCCCCAGTTTGTGCTGAATGCATTTCCGGCATATTGTTGCATACTGATCCTGGCTTTATTTCGGTCCGTCATCCTGAAATACATCGGAACCGCAGGAAGTACCGTTGGTTCCCTGCGGAATGAACCATCTTTGTTCATCCCGTAAGCAAAAAAACGGCTGTTGTTGTCCCAGAAATCCCGGTCAATGATCTTCCTCAATTCCCGTACTTCAAGCCGGTAACTTTCTGCTTCAATATCTTTCATAAAGGAAGCCATATTGGCAGCTTCGGTCAGTGCGGCCCCCCAGGTCCCATTCATATAAAATGTCGCATGGGAACCATATAACTCGCCGCCTTCTACCCATCCGTGACCTACATTGGTATTCTCGATCAGGTGATCATGATCGGTATCGGTAGAAAAACAAAAATTGATCGCTTTTTTTATGTTGGGCCAGGTTTCACGAAGAAAGGCAGTATCATTGGTATGACGGAAATATTTTCCGGCCAGGACAATATATAACGGAGTTGCGTCGGCGGCATCATAATGGATAAAACCGGAAGTGCTGGCTTCATGAAAGATCTTCCCCGAAAAATCCTGATATTTATTGAAGAATTGCAACTGGGACCTGACCTTTGAAAAATCCCCATAATCCAGCAACGCGTAACAGCTCCATGATGCATCCCTTCCGAAATACCAGGCATAACCAGGCCTTCCGTTAACTTTGTGTTCGCCATCCCATCCTTTGCGAGTCGTAGCATAACCCGCTACCAAAGCCTTGCCCATTCCCGGAGTATTCACAAAAAAACGGTCGGTTGCCAATAAGGCCCACTTATAACCAGTATTGAAATTTTTATCGGGAGAAGTGATGACCAGGCTTTTCCCCAATACCTCATCCGCGTGTTTTATTGCCCGTTCAAATATCTGCTCCGGATGATGAATGGCTTTTCCATATTGCTCATAAGTTGTGCTATTTCCTTCGGAAGTTGCAGTATATACCATGTCCAGGTTGTCGTTCATTTCAAGATGATACTGTAATAACCCGGAAGCCTGGAATTTTTCGGTAGGGATACCATGAAATGCGCTGTCGGCCTTTGACCAGGTAAATCCTTCAAACTGACCCGAAAGATGGAAAACAGGCTTTTTTGTCCCACCTATGATAACATTCAGGTTGCCGGTTTTATCCTGAAATGTGATGGCGCCCATCTCCGCATTCCATGAATGAAAAACAGAGCCTGTGACATGCTCCGAATATGGCCACATCCATCTTAAATTCGATTTGAACCGAATGACCAGTTCTGCCGGGTAAAAACCGCGGTATTCGTAATGGATTACGCCATCAGGATCAACCGGATCATTCACGATCACCTCTTTCAGGGAAGCCCCATTGAATTGATACAACCGTGTAAAACAGGCAGGATCAACTGAGATTTCAGGTTGTTCGTCCGCTAACCAACAGATCGTATCCCGATCAGCAAATCTGATCCCTGCTTCATAATCCCTGAAAGCCATGAAAGGATGCGCCCACACTTCTTCAATCCCGCTTTTTTCTGATCCCATTGTCAGTAACCTTTCACCGGCTACATCCCAGAAATTCCCCGAACCAAAACGGTTATTCATTGTCAGCTCTCCGGCAGTGCCTTTCCAGTTTACAACATAAGATACAGGTTCCAACCATGGTTCATTCTCCAACCGGGGAGGATAGGATAAAACAGTATTCGGAGAATAATCCCAGTAGTATTTCTTTTGATCCTCTTTCCTGCCCGCCAGGTAATCAAGGCAATTTTTCGTAAACAGGTTCAAATGCTCCCGGTTCAGATTGGGAGAGATATAATCCAGGTACCCACCCACGGCAAGCACCTGTCCTTTCCCCGGTAAATATTCCAATACCAGCTTTGACTCCTCCCTGAGAAAGATATAATCCCAATCAACCGCGATAACTTGTCCTTCTTGGGGTACATCATGACCGAAAAAACCGGCAACACGGGTGGTGATATCAACTACCGGCCTGTTTACATAAGCGCCTCCATTCAAACCATCAAACAAGGGATGATAAAGGAATGCATGAAATCCAAGTTTGCGGCCATTTCCTTCGTCTATGCAGGACTTTGTGCTGTCTTTCAAAGGAACCGGTTCATATCCCAGTATATTGAGATAATGCACAGCTTGTTGGGTCAGAAAAAGCTTTCCCCCGTTTTCGACATATTTCTTCAGGGCAAGGTTGAGATCAGCATTGGATTCATCAGGGGTAAATAGGGTGGTATCGGGACGGTGGATCCACAAAGCGAAATACCTGGATAACTTTTTCGGTTGCTTTTCCACTTGCTTGAAAGTTAAAAAAACCGCTGAGTCCTGATGAAAATCCTTCAACTGGTCAAAAGCGCTTTTTATCCGTATATCTGACTGATCATAAGGAAGCTGGCTTAAAAAAGCAATGATGGGTTTTGGGGCCTGTCCCGCCTTTGAAGATTTTTTAGAGGTTAGGGGTATGGAATGCATATGCATGTCTTTCCCTTTTACGGATTGGGCCGTGATGGGATTGAGCCATAAAATAAAAACCGGGATCAGCCATAGCTTCCGGTTAACCATAGCCTGAATAAAAGGTAACCGGTCGTGAATAATACCGGTCAGGTTCTGTATTTTCATATTATTCAATTATTGATTTCAGGGAAGGAACTACCGGGAACCCCATTTCCATCAGCCTTTCCAGACTGTGGTGCCCATCCTGTACAAGGATACAATCCATATCCAATTCAATGGCTACTTCAGCATCATGCCGGGTATCTCCGATAAATAACATTTTTTGGATGGGAACTGCAAGGTCCCGGATAAGCTTTTGTCCAACATCTATCTTACCATGTGCATAGTGGTCATCCAGACCATAGATCCGGTCAAAAAAGCCGGCGACGCCCAGTATCCGTGATTCTTCCAGTAATTCATTCTGTTCACGGGCCGATAATATAGATTGCCTTAGCCCATGGGATGCCATCCAGGATAAAATTTCTAAGGCTTCGGGTTGTAAAATGGTTTCATGTTGCCGCTGGTTATATCGATTAATAAATTCCATCCCGACCACATCGAAAGGTTCTTTTTCAAAATCAAATCCAAGCTTTACATAATAATCCCTGACCGGAAAATCAAATACTTCACGGTATTGTTCCAATGTTTTAAGAGGTAAGTTACGTTCCTGCAACATTCCATTCATCACATCCACACAAAGCCAGGCATCATCCAGAAGCGTTCCGTTCCAATCCCAGACGATATGCGTGTATTTTGAAAGATCAATTATCATTTATCGTAGTTTTGCAGGCTCAAAAGTAGCGAAAATACCATCCTGCCCGATGAATTTAAATATGCTTTCAACTCCTTTATCTGAACTTGAGGATTGTTGCCTCTGCCCACGAAACTGTCACGCGAACAGGCTGAAAAACAGAACCGGGTACTGCAAAAGCAATGATTCGTTTAATATCGCGTCCGTCTGCATACACCGGGGTGAAGAACCAGCTGTAAGTGGCAAGGAAGGAATATGCAACATCTTCTTTACCAACTGCAACCTTCAATGTATTTACTGTCAGAACCATCAGATAAGCGATAACAGGATCAGCCGTACTTTTTCACAAATGGCTTTGGAAGAGGTGACTAAGCGGGTTGCCGCTATCCTTGACCAGGGTATCCGGCGGGTTGGATTTGTCTCGCCTTCCCATTTTATTCCCCAGATGAAAGCCATCATCGTTGCCATGGGGTCGCTGGGGTATAAACCAAAATGGATTTATAATACCAATGGATATGATAAAGCAGAAACGATCAGGTCACTCGAAGGTTTGATTGATGTTTATCTTCCGGATTTAAAATACATGGATCCGGCCCTTTCCAAAGCATGGTCCGGCGCCGCAGATTATCCGGATATGGCGACCAAAGCCATTCGCGAGATGTACCGTCAGAAAGGTTCAACGCTGATCACGGATGAAGAGGGAGGCGCAGAAACGGGACTGATCATCCGTCATCTTGTGTTGCCAGGACAAGTGGAAAACAGCCTGTCCGTACTCCGCTTCATTGCCGGCGAATTATCACCGCGGATCCACATTTCACTGATGTCACAATACTATCCGACACCCAGGGTCTCAGGTCATCCATTGCTTGGAAGGACCATATCCGGGAAAGAATATGAGCGGATCATGGAAGAAATGGAAAAGCTCGGGATGGACCGTGGCTGGATCCAGGAATTTGACAGCAATTATCATTACCGGCCTGATTTTGAACAGGAACATCCGTTTGAAAGCAATAAATAACCTGATGTAACTATTTTTGAAATTTCACTTTGGGATTCTTCAATTTCTTACCTTTGAATCGGTCAAACCAGCTAACCAAAAACCCAATAATATGCGAACACATTTTATCTTATTTATGGCATTTCTTTTTGCAGGCTCAAACTTCATTTTTGCACAAACACCCGAAAAGAAGGCCGACAGCGTCTATATCTTTACTGTTGTAAAACAATTACCGGCAACCTCGATAAAAAACCAATTCAGGTCAAGCACCTGCTGGAGCTATTCGACGATTTCCTTTCTGGAGTCCGAACTCCTGCGCATGGGTAAAGACACCTTCGACCTTTCCGAAATGTTCCCGGTCCACAAAGCCTATCCTGAAAAGGCCGAAATGTATGTCCGTTTTAATGGTAAACACAATTTTGGCCCAGGGGGCGCTGCCCACGATGTGATCAACATGATCCGTAAATATGGCATCACACCTGAATCGGTTTATTCGGGACAAGTAATTGGCGAAGTGAATCCGGTCCACGGAGAAATGGATGCAGTGCTGGATGCCGATGTGGAAGCAGTGGTCAAAAATCCTAACCGGAAATTGACGCCTGTATGGCTGAAAGGTTTTAACGGGTTGGTCGATGCTTATCTTGGGACCATTCCTGAAAAGTTTAATTATAAAGGAATGGAATATACCCCGAAGACATTTGCCGATGCACTGGGGCTGAAGCTCGACGATTATGTTGAGATTTCTTCATACTCTCACCATCCTTTTTATTCAAAGTTCATCATCGAAATCCCCGATAACTGGATCCTCGATGAAGTTTACAACGTTCCTATTGATGATATAATCCGCATTATCGACTATTCCATTATGAATGGTTATACCATCGCATGGGGGGCCGATGTGAGTGAAAAAGGATTCGCCTGGAAGAACGGGGTTGCCATCGTCCCGGATAAAAATGCATCGGAAATTTCAGGGACCGATAAAGATCGCTGGACTAAAATGAGCGATTCGGAAAAAGATAAACTTCTGTATAAGTTTGACAAAATTGTTCCGGAAAAAGAAATCACGCAGGAGATGCGCCAGATGGAATTCGATAATTATCAAACCACCGACGACCATGGCTTGCATATCACCGGCATCGCCAATGATCAAAAGGGAAATAAATATTATATCGTGAAAAACTCCTGGGGAACTGAAGGAAGTCCTTACAATGGATATATCTATGTTTCAGAGGCCTATGTAAGGCTGAAGACCATGGATTTCATGGTAAATAAAAATGCTATTCCCGAGGAGATCCGGAAAAAGCTGGGATTGTAAACTCAAATCCGTTTGGTTTCAGGCTGACAACCTCTCAACGAGTCCTCCAATAAAGATAAATATTCCTGACGGGATATAAGGCTTGCCCCAAGTTTTGACAGATGCTCAGATTCCACCTGGCAATCGATGAACCGGATACCTGATGCAAGGCTCCATTTCGCCAGGTGGTACATGGCGACCTTAGAAGCATTGGAAACCGAGAAAAACATACTTTCACCAAAAAAAGCATGGCCCAGGATAAGGCCATATAAACCGCCTGCCAATTTACCGTTGCTGAAAGCCTCAACAGAATGGGCATAACCGCGTATATGCAATTCCTTGTATGCCGTAATAAATTCAGGACTGATCCAGGTTCCGTCCTGACCGGGTCTTGGAACTTTCGAACATGCCTCTATTACCTGATTAAATGCCGTGTCGAACCGCACTTCAATTTTTTTAGCCTGGATGATCCGGCGCAAGGATTCTGAAACCTTGAAATTTTCCGGGAATAAAACCATTCTTGGATCCGGGGAAAACCAGAAAATATCATCGTCATCGATGAACCAGGGGAATATTCCATTGGAATAAGCAGCTAACAACCTGTTCACTGAAAGATCGCCGCCAATGGCTATCAAACCATCTGATTCCGCTTCACAAGCAGGCGGGAAAACAGGTTCTTCCGGTAATAAATAAACAGACAAGAAAATACGATTGACAAATAACTAATTCTTCATTATCCACCTTCCTCCAGCGCTTTTATCAGCTTCTCACAAGCAGTCCCTATCTCCTGAAGCGTGATCGTCAGGGGAGGGGCTATCCTGAAAGTAGCAGGCCTGAACATGTACCAATCGATGATGATGCCCTGATCCAATGACGCCTTTGTAAAGTCATTGCGCTTTTCTGGGTGGGCAAGATCAATCCCGATGGCCAGTCCGGCCCTCCTTATTTCAGTAATTGCAGGGTGAGCAGAGAATTTTGCTACGATTTGCTGACCTTTTTTTTCCACTTCCTGGAGCAGATCTCCGTTCATTAAGACATCCAGACCTGCAAGGGCAGCTGCACAACTGACCGGATGACCGCCAAATGTCGTAATATGACCCAGCTCAGGATTAAATGCCAGGGTATCCATGATTTTCCTTGATGAAATAAAGGCGCCAAGTGGCATCCCGGCTCCTAATGCTTTGGCAATAACGAGGATGTCAGGGACGAAATTATAATGCTCAAAACTGAACAGTTTCCCCGTCCTGCCCATTCCCATCTGAACATCATCTACAATAATAAGTACGCCATGCTTTGCGCATCGTTGTTTCAACTGCTGAATGAAATATTTCTCTGCAGGGATAATCCCGGCTTCGGCCTGGATCATCTCAATGACCACGCAGGCGGTATGGGATGATATTTTTTCAAGGTGGCTATAGTTGTTAAACTCAAGCAACCTGACATCAGGTAGCAACGGCCGGAAAGCGTTTTTCAATGTCTCATTTCCGTTTATGCTCAGGCTCCCATGGGTACTGCCATGATATGCATTCAGGAAAGAGATGATCTCGGTCCGTCCGGTAAACCTTTTCGCAAGTTTTAAAGCGCCTTCAATAGCTTCGCTGCCGGAATTGACAAAATAAGTTGAATCCAATGGTTCTGGAAGCAACGAAGCAAGCCTCTGTGCCAGCTTAACCTGGGGTGACTGGATAAATTCCCCATAAACATTGAGGTGCAGATATTGATCAAGCTGATTGCGGATTGCTTCCAGCACAGCCGGGTGCCGGTGCCCTATGTTACTGACTGTAATGCCAGCTACCATATCTATATAATCCTTCCCATCCCGGTCAAACAAATGGATTCCTTCTGCCTTTACAATATCCAACCCCAATGGAGTGAACGATGGTAGTCCCAGATACCGGTAAAATAATTCACGTTCTGTCATGTTCCCGTTTTTACCCGACGAAGATACTAAATGCATTTTAAGTAAGATTTACTAATTTTGCTATCCTGCATTTTAGCTGATTTGTTATGAAGAATAAAGTTGTTATCATCACTGGCGCCTCTTCGGGAATCGGTAAAGCGCTTGCCAAAGAATGTGCCAGGAGGGGTTCAAAACTGGCCCTTGCTTCACGGTCAGAGATCAACGATCCTGAATTAAATGCCCTTGCCCCGGATGCACTCTATTGCATCACAGATGTTACCCTGGAAAACGATTGCCGGGACCTGATTGCCAAAACCGTTGGAAAATATGGCCGGATCGATATCCTGATCAACAATGCCGGGATTTCCATGAGGGCTTTATTCAACGAACTCGACTTGAACGTGATACGGAAACTGATGGATACAAACTTCTGGGGAACTGTTTATTGCAGCAAATTTGCCCTTCCATACCTGTTGGAATCCAAAGGTTCCCTGATTGGTATTTCCTCAATAGCAGGATATAAAGGCTTACCAGGCAGGACCGGTTATTCCGCCTCAAAATTCGCCATCCAGGGTTTTCTTGAAGTGGTGCGGATTGAAAATATGAAAAAGGGCCTTCATGTACTTATCGCGTGCCCGGGTTTTACCGCTTCAAACATCAGAAATGTCGCCCTTTCCAAAGATGGGAATGCTCAGGGCGAAACCCCGCTGGACGAGAGTAAACTCATGTCTGCAGAAACAGTCGCACATCATATTGCCAATGCCATCGAAAAAAGAAAAGACAGGATTATCCTCACCACACAAGGAAAAATGACCGTCCTGCTGAATAAATTCTTCCCAAAATTCATGGACAAAATGGTCTATGACCACATGGCCAAAGAACCAAACTCACCGTTCAAATGAAATTTGTAAGTTGTTAATTGCCACTTGCCAATTCCTTTAGCTTCTTGGATGAAACTGTATGATGGCGCTTCGCAGATAATCGCGATCAAGGTGGGTATAAATTTCAGTAGTCGTGATCGATTCATGCCCCAGCATCTCCTGGACAGCCCTGAGGTCGGCTCCTCCTTCAACAAGATGGGTGGCAAAGGAATGACGGAAAGTGTGTGGACTGATCTTCTTCCTGATACCTGCTTTCATGGCAAGTTCTTTCACGATATTAAATATCATAACCCTGGATAAGGCAGCCCCGCGACGATTAAGGAATACAATATCCTCATGCCCTTTCTGAACAGGAACATGGGAGCGGATTGACATCAGATAGTGATTGATTTCAATCTGGGCAATATTCCCTATTGGGACCAATCGTTCCTTGTCCCCTTTACCTGTCACTTTAATGAATCCTTCCTTGAAAAACAAGTTTGAAATTTTTAGGTTTGTCAGCTCAGAGACCCGTAAACCGCATCCGTAAAGGGTTTCCATGATGGCTTTATTGCGCTTTCCCTCATCCGTGCTCAAATCGATCCGGGCAATCAACTGATCAATCTCTGCAACACTTAAAGTCACAGGTAATTTCCTGCCTATTTTGGGGGACTCAAGCATTCCGGTCGGATCCTGCGTCACGATATTTTCCATCAACAGGTAACGGTAAAAAGCTTTCAATCCTGAAATGATCCGTGCCTGGCTGCGTGCCGACATTCCCAACTCGGTGATCCACTGAAGAAAGCGCTGAAGATGGGAAAGTTTTAACTGACCCGGCCCAAGATCCATTCCCTGAATATCCAAAAATTGAGTTACCTTTGTAACATCATGCAAATAAGCATCTACCGAGTTTTCAGATAAAGACCGTTCCAGCTTCAGATAAGCCTCGAATCCGTTAAAATAGGGCTGCCAGGAATGCACTGTTTGATTATTAAGGAAATACAAATTTGGGATACAGGAAATAAAAGTATAAAATAATTTTTGTTTTTTCGTTGAATAGATTTAATTTTGCAGTCCCGAAAAACAAAGGAGTCACAAGATGGCAAAAAAGAGTAAAGACCAACGGATTCAGGTGATCCTGGAATGTACAGAGCAAAAAACAAGCGGTATTCCTGGTATTTCCCGGTATATTACAACGAAAAACAAGAAGAATACCCCGGAAAGGATTGAACTGAAAAAATACAATCCTTTTCTGAAGAAAATCACAGTTCATAAAGAAATTAAATAAGTTGCGATATGGCAAAGAAAGTAGTTGCTTCGTTCAAAGCTTCATCAGGAAAGGATTTTACAAAAGTGATCCGGATGGTGAAATCACAGAAATCAGGAGCTTATGTGTTCAAAGAAAACATTGTCGCTAATGATATGGTCAAGGACTTTTTAGCACAGAAAGAAAATTAACGACATAATGGTTCGCTGAAAAAGCTTTTTTCCTTGGAAAAAAGCTTTTTTTATATATAAAAGATAAAGAATGGGACTTTTTAACATCTTTTCGCGGGATAAAAAAGAACGTCTTGATCAGGGATTACAGAAAACGAAATCAAATATTTTTTCAAGGATATCCAAGGCTATTGCTGGTAAATCGACAGTTGATGAGGAAGTCCTTGATAACCTGGAAGAAATCCTGGTTACTTCCGACGTAGGCGTTGAGACGACACTCCGCATCATTGAACGGATCCAAAAACGGGTATCGAAAGACAAATACCTGGGAACGAACGAATTAAATGTCATTTTAAAAGAGGAAATTGCAACGCTCCTACAGGAGAACAACGTTCAGGATTTAACGGATTTTTCCATCCCGGAAAATAAGAAGCCTTATGTTATCATGGTTGTCGGTGTGAATGGCGTCGGAAAAACAACCACCATCGGGAAACTGGCATATCAGTTCAAGAAATCAGGAAAATCAGTACTTCTGGGAGCTGCCGATACATTTCGCGCTGCAGCTGTTGATCAGTTGACGATCTGGGCCGAAAGGGTAGGGGTTCCTGTTATCTCCCAGGGAATGGGCGCCGATCCGGCCTCCGTTGCCTATGATACCGTTAAATCTGCCATGACCAAAGATACCGATGTCGTCATCATTGATACTGCCGGCCGGCTTCATAACAAAATTAACCTTATGAACGAACTTTCTAAAATCCGGAAAGTGGTTCAGAAACTGATCCCGGATGCACCTCATGAAGTTCTCTTGATCCTTGATGCTTCCACCGGTCAGAACGCATTTGAACAAGCAAAACAGTTTACTACAGCTACCGATGTTAATGCCATTGCCCTGACTAAACTGGATGGTACCGCCAAGGGAGGTGTAGTTATCGGAATTTCAGACCAGTTTAAAATTCCCGTGAAATATATTGGCGTTGGGGAAAGTATAGAAGATTTACAGGTTTTCAACCGTTTCGAATTTGTTGACAGCCTCTTTAATTGATCCGATAAACTTGAAAACGACTGCAAAACCACATAAAATCGGATTGGTATCGCTGGGCTGCGCAAAAAACCTGGTTGACTCCGAAAAGCTGATGCGGCAACTGGAAGCCTGCAACTTTGAACTTATTTTCGATCCGGTCGATGCCACAAATATCGAAACAGCCATCATCAATACCTGTGGCTTTATCACCGACGCCAAACAGGAGTCCATTGACACCATCCTTCAGTTTGCCCGTGCAAAACAACATAACCAGATTAGCCATCTATATGTAATGGGATGCCTGTCAGAACGTTATAAAAGTACTTTGCAAAAAGAAATTCCTGAAGTTGATGCATTTTTTGGTGTGAATGACCTGGAAAAAATCATCCGTCACCTCGGGGGTATTTGGCAAAACGGGCTGATTGGTGAAAGAAAGCTGACCACCCCTTCACATTATTCCTATTTAAAAATAGCCGAGGGGTGCGACAGACAATGTTCTTTTTGCGCCATCCCACTGATCCGCGGAAAACATATCAGCAAGCCATTGGAGGAACTGATCAGCGAAGCTGAAAGATTGGCCGAAAAAGGAGTCAGGGAGATCAATGTCATATCCCAGGATACAACATACTATGGATTGGATCTGTATAAAAAAAGACGCCTTCCTGACTTGCTTCACTCCCTGGCCGGGATCAGGGGATTAGAATGGATCCGGCTTCATTATGCCTATCCCGATGGCTTCCCGCTTGAATTGCTCGACGTGATCAGGGACCATCCCAATATCTGTAACTATCTCGACATCCCTCTGCAACATATTAGCGACCGTATTCTCCAGTCCATGCACCGCGGTATTACTGCCTCTGAAACCCGGCAGCTTATTTCAGACATCAGAAATGCAATTCCTGAAATTACCCTGCGGACCACATTGATGGTGGGCTTCCCGGGCGAAACGGACGAGGAATTCGATGAATTACTAAAGTTTGTCGAAGAAACGCGTTTTGACCGCCTGGGCGTTTTTACCTATTCACACGAAGAGGATACCGGAGCCTTCAGATTAACAGATTCAGTACCGGAAAAGATAAAGCAGCAGCGGGCTGAAGAGCTGATGGCCGTTCAGGAAAAGATATCCCGTGAACTGAACAACAAGAGACTGGGTCAGATTATTCAGGTTATCATCGACCGGAAAGAAGGTGATTATTATATTGCACGCACCGCCTCCGATTCTCCTGAAGTTGACAATGAAGTACTGATCCCCGTTGGAAAATCACGGATAAAATCCGGTTCATTTCACCAAGTCAGGATTACCGGTGCAGAAAGTTTTGATATTTATGGTGAATTAAAACAATTTTGTAAAAAATTGAAAAAATGAAACGGATCTCCTCTTTATTTCTCGTATTGATCTTCTGTTTTCAAGGTTTTACTTATGCCCAAAAGCCATCAGATCAGGTGAAATCAAACGACACCACGAACCAAACCGACAAATCCGGAAACAAGTTCGGATATTGGGAGGAAACCATAGGGGATATCATCTATTCCGGTATCTATCGTGACAACCAAAAGAGCGGCGCCTGGACAGGGCAGTACCCGAATAAAATGATTTCCGGGATTGAGCATTACAGCAATGGAATGAAAGATGGAATTGTCATCCGTGTTGACCGTCATGGAAAAATCAACCAGATTGAAAATTATAAAACGGGAATGTTACACGGACAAAGTTTATCATTCGGGGCGTATAGCGATAATCCTTCAACTGAAATAAATTATTTTGCCGGAAAGAAGAATGGGACTTTTAAACAATATTATGATAATGGGAAAATACAGGAAGAATCCTATTTTATCAATGATAAAAAAAATGGCGTTTCAAAATGGAGTAATAAGACTGGACATATAGTTGCAGAGTATAATTATAAGAATGGCGATTTCGATGGTTCGCAGAAAACTTATTATGATAATGACACCCTGCAATCGGTGAACAATTATGTGAATAACCAATTATCCGGAGTTTCAAAAGAATATTACCGTAACGGGATGGAAAAAATTACCGGACAATATATCGCCGGGATCAAAGAAGGCGCCTGGACTGAATTTGATGAATCGGGTAAGGTTCTGAAAGTCACAAAATACAAAGGCGGAATAGCCAAATAGTTATAAGCTCCGGCTTAAATTCCTGAAAAAACGAGCCCAGGATATACTGGCAGATTTCTTCCCAATTCTTACAATCACAACTTTCTTTTCAGGACAAACGTAAATATATTGTCCTAAAATACCTTTGGCGAAAAAATCACCCTCTTCCGTAACCCGCCAATGATAGCTATATGGAAACCCTTCCGAATCCCGTGAATCAGTTTGAATGGATAAAGATTCCGAGACCCAGGAAGAAGGAATGAGGGTGTCGCTCCCGATTATCCCTTTGTCCAGAAAAAGCTGCCCGAATTTTGCAAAGTCAATGGTTCGGGCATTGATGCAACAAAAAGCTTTGATTTGCCGGTCCGACTTGCTGTCAATACTCCATGAAGCAGGATACTCAGCGCCCATGGGTTGCCAGATTTTTATAGCAAGATAGTCTGAAAGTGACATGCCCGTCGCCCTTTCCAGAATAATCCCCAGAAGTTCTGTATTTGCACTTTGATAATTATACTTTATTCCGGGCTGCCCCTCCATTTTTAACGATAAAGTGTATTTTTTCAGATTCAGGCCATAATAAAATTTCGCCATTAACCCGAAAGGATTTGAATATCCTTCCTCATAATGGATACCTGACCTCATTTCCAACAAATCTCTTATTGTAACTTGTTGAAATAACGGGTCTTTTAATTCCGGAATATAATCCGTAACAGGTTGATCAACTGATTTGACCTTACCTTCTCCAATGGCTATCCCAACCAAAGCCGATACAAACGACTTTGCTACTGAGAAAGAGGGGAAGACCGATTCACGACTATATTTACCAAAATATTTTTCATAGTATAGTGTATCATTCCTGATGATCAGAAATGCGACTGTCTTATGTTGTTCCAGAAAGGGTCCGAGCCGCTTCATTTCAAAGTATCCGGAATCAGGCAGATCGATATCTTCCATATCAGAATTAACCTGAAAAGAATGTGGTTTGTCAGAAGAAGGAATACTGTCAACCGGAAATTTTTTATAATCATTAATATTGGCAAAATTCCACCATACATACCGGGCAACATGGCAGGAAGTGCCGGTCATCAGAAGGAAAACCAGAAGAATAACAGGTAATGAAATGGTCCTTTTTTCGCTCATTATGAAAATTCCCCAATGTCATGTTTCAGGACAAAAATATTAATATGTGAGGAATCAAACAATTTATTTTTACCTTTGTAAAGAACAATAATGGAGAATAATAAACCATTTTCGATTTGAAAAAGTCCTTGGTAATCTTGTTTCTCCTGGCATTTCTAACCAGTTATGCCCAGTTTGCGCCACCAGCCGGCCAACCCGGATCAGCTGCCATCAGCAAAGACAGTTCATCAATCATTTCCTGGGCCATTACATGTCAGGTTTCAAGAGGTTATGTTAATATAGCAGACACCGCTTACACTTATAATGGTTCGAATAAAGCCTCTTATGGAATACCCTTGAATGCTGTCGGTCCCGCTGATGGCCAGGTAGTAAGTTTAGGAGATAGGGGCGAAGCCATTCTTACCTTCTCTTCACCCATCGTCAATGGCGTAGGACCGGATTTTGCGATTTTTGAAAATGCATTCAGCAGCGGATTTCTCGAACTGGCCTTTGTAGAAGTCAGCTCTGATGGACAACATTTTGTCAGGTTCCCATCCATCTCTTTAACCCCCACAACAGAACAGGTTGGAACATTTGATACCCTCGATGCCAGGAAGGTTAATAATTTAGCAGGAAAATACCAGGCTATGTTCGGCGCTCCATTCGATCTTCAGGATATTATGGATAGCGCCGGAATAGATATTAACAATATAACCCATGTCCGTATCATTGATGTCGTGGGCTCTATCCTTTCGCAATTTTCTTCGGGAGATGCTGAGGGGAATGTAATCAATGACCCATGGCCAACACCTTTTAATACCGGGGGATTTGATCTTGATGCCGTTGGTGTGATCCATAATTATTCTCAGGGCATCGATGACATCGTTAAGAATTTTGATATCCAGCTTTTTCCTAATCCGGTTACAAACAAGCTGACCTTTCAGTCGTCGGATCCTGCCTGTTGTAATTTGTTGATTACTACCATCGATGGCAGGGTGGTTCATCAGGGGAAATTTATCCTGCATACCACAGTGGATTTTTCATCTTTCCCAGCTGGAATATACCTTTCCCGTTTTTTCCGGAAAGACGGGACAACCATAACAAAAAAAGTTGTCAAAGAATAATCATTTTTTACTCCTCATTTTCGTTATTCAAGTTATCTGCGTTCCCCTGGGCGCCGGTTTATCTGTCAATGCACAGAATCTGAAGGATACCCTCCGGCTCCCTGAATTTGAAGTAAAATCAGGATTTATATCAGATAACCAGGGATTTAAAAGAGAAAAGTTGGATTCAGTGTTACTCCTGAAACACCTGGATGCAGATCTTTCGGAAATTCTTTCCCGGAATTCAGTTATTTTCATCAAATCATACGGAAACGGAACCCTGGCAACTCCTTCTTTCCGCGGTACAACCGCACAACACACCCAGGTCGAATGGAACGGGATCAACCTGAACTCTCCGATGCTTGGGCAGATGGACCTTTCGCAGATCCCCGTTTCTCAATTTGACGAAATAGAAATCTTATATGGCGCTGCCGGGATCTCAAGAACCGGGGGAGCGTTTGGCGGCGTTATCAATCTGGCAACTAATCCTGACTGGAATGAAAGAATTAAAGTTACACTGGCACAGTCATTAGGGAGTTTTGATACTTATTCTACCAATTTCAACCTGATGGCAGGAAACAAAAATATTCAATCACGCACAAAAGCTAACTTCACTTCAAGCCTTAACGACTTTTTATATTATAACGATTATCTGGGAACAAAAGTCCGGCAGGAAAATGCCTCCTGCTTGCAGACAGGAATTACCCAGGAGGTTTTCTGGAAAATAAAGGATAAACATATTATCTCCGGACGGTTATGGTACAATTATTCTGACAGGAATCTGCCTCCAACAGCCACCGATTATGGTCAGGGCCATATTGAAAAACAAAAAGAAAAAGCGCTCCGGGCAGTTCTGGAATATAAATATGTTGAAAGGAAATTCAATATCATGGCTAAATCCTGCCTGGTTGATCAATATATGAATTACTACCTCGATACCACCATCAATACAACACACAAATATTGCTCATGGATCAACCGGATCAGGTTTTCGTATTTGGGAATCCGGAACCTTACCATCAAACCGGGGATCGATTTCACCCGCGACTGGGTAAATTCCGACTCCTATGATGGCATAAAGACACGCAATACAACCAGTATTTTAGCAGAAATCAACTATGACATCGGGAAAAAAATAAAAACTTCACTGGTAATCCGCGAAGACGTGATCGATGATAAATTCCTTCCGGTTATTCCGGCCTTAGGATTGGAATATGCCCCCCTATATGATGTCGATTGGAAATTGACCATTAACCTGGCTCGTAATTACCGTTATCCCACTTTAAACGACCTTTACTGGAGCCTCACCGGGAACCCGGACCTGAAACCTGAAACCAACTATTCTGTTGAGGTTGGAACATGGTATCATTGGCTTTCCGGAAATAGGAAATTTTTCATAGAATCCTCGTTAACAGGATATTATTCATGGATTTACGATATGATCACCTGGCAACCCATTGAAGGAAGCAACCTCTGGGAACCTGAAAACATTGACGAAATTCTGGCACGAGGGCTGGAACTGGGACTGAACCTCAAGTATGATCTATGGGGATTTGACCTGAATTGGCTCACCAATTACTCGTTCTGCAAATCGACATACGAAAAAGCCAGCTCTGAATATGATAATAAAATAGGAAAACAATTGATCTATGTCCCTGTGAATAATTTAAATAGTACAATATCTGTGGAAAGATGGAGGTTTTTTCTAAAGTACAATTTCTGCTATACCAGCGCCAGATATACCGGGAAAGATAATCTTTCAATGATGCCTGGATACACTCTCTCAAATATTCTGGCCGGAAAAAATATCTCTATGAGAAATTTTATGTTATCTTTACAGGTTGAAATTAATAATTTGTTTAATCTTGATTATCAATCTGTGGCAAATCGCCCCATGCCTGGCATAAATTATTATTTCACCGTGAAACTCTCATTCGATAACCCCTTTAAAAAATGAGAAAATATTTTCCTCTGTTTGGGACTTTTCTTTTCCTTTCTTTGATCTTTTTTTCTTGTGGTAAGCAAGCCATTAGAGAAATAACGGTTGATCCCGGATCTCCTGATACCATTCCGACAGATTATTATCAGCATGGAATATTTGTAATCAATGAAGGTAACTATAACTGGGGAAACGCTTCCATCTCCTTTGTGGATTATAATACGGGCGCCATCACTCAGAATGTGTTTGATAAAGAAAATGGACGGGATCTGGGAGATGTTGCCCAATGCATGAAAATATTTAATGGGAAAGGATATATTGTAGTTAACAACTCAAACAGGATTGAAGTTGTTGATATAAAAACATTTAAATCAATTAAAACCATTACGGGTTTCTATTCACCCCGCAATATCAGTTTCATTAATTCCTCAAAAGCGTATGTAACTAATTTACAAAGCAATATATCCATTCTCGACCTTCGGTCCAATGAAATTACAGGATCTATTCCGGTCGAAGGCTGGACTGAAAACCAGGTATTGTATGATCCTTATATGTTTGTAACTGCCATTGGAGAATACAGGGAACCTAGCTTCAGAAGAAATCCGATGATCCTCGTGATCGATACACGCACCGATCTCATCATTGATACCATCCCAACCGGAAAAGAACCCATTGGCCTTATCATGGATAACCAACACAAATTATGGGTTTTATGTTCCGGAGGATACGATTATTTTGAGGCTCCATCATTGATAAGGATAGATCCAGGAAATCGAAAAATTGAGGAAGTTTTCACCTTTTCAACTACCCAGACTGTCCCAAGCCGGCTATCCATCAATACCTCCGGCGATACGCTCTATTTTCTTAATGGAGGAATTTATCAAATGCCAATTTGCGAAAGGGGCATCCCTATCCATCCATTAGTAAACGCTAATGGCAGGCTTTTTTATGGACTTTCAGTTCATCCCTCCAGCGGGTTTATTTTTGTAAGTGATGCCCTTGATTATGTTCAAAATGGCATGGTTTATCAGTATAATACTTCCGGAACGTTGATCCGGCAATTCAGTGTCGGAAGAATCCCGGGATCTTTCTGCTTTACGACAGATAGTCTTCGCTGATATATTCGAAACCAATTTCCCGCATAACCGCGCAAAATTCACTTAATATCTTTGATGACGAATTACGACAAATATGGTCAAACAAAAAGAGAATCCATCCCTCAAAAATAAAGATGACATCAGCAGTTTAAGAGAACTGACATTGTTCAATGATGATGTCAATACGTTTGATTTTGTAATACAATGCCTGGTCGACATTTGCAATCATGACCAGGAACAAGCAGAACAATGCGCTCTTATTGCTCATTATAAAGGAAAGTGTAATGTGAAAACGGGTGTGTTTTATGATTTGAAACCGCTTCTCGAGGAATTAAAATTACGAGGCCTTACGGTTTCAATTGAGTAAATTCACCGGTTATTTACTTTTTATTAACAGCTCCTTTTTAATCAATTTTTATTCATTGGTTTACAATATTTTAGAACAGCATAATTATGAACAAATTGTTCATAACCTTGGTGTGTAAAATGTTCAAATCTGAACCTGAAAAAACTTGCTTTCCCTTTGGTATACTCTTACATTTGATAATTCAAGCGAGCGATAAAAGGTCTGCAAAGGTAACCGGAAGGTGAAAGCAGTTGCCGCAAGGCGACAGCACTCCCAACCAGCCCGACAAAAGCAGAAACCGCAAGGATCCTGTAAATGAAAGGCAGGGTACCACGAGCAGGGTTCTGAGACGAAATAATCCGAAAGGGTTAACGAATTAAAGAACCGGGGCGAAAGGAAAAGGGCAACCTCGAACAAGTAAACCAGCCGCAATAACAGTAGCTTGAACGCTCCGGACAGCTACGGCTGTAAGGATGTCGAGATGGGAACTACTTCGGCCAGAGGCAGTTCCCATCAGTGTTTTTAGCCCAGGCCTTTGTCGGCCCAATACCTGTTAATCATTTTTATAAAATAAAAGGGAATATAGCTTTTCGGTCAACAGGATAGTTAGGAAAAGTGTCTTTATACCATTTATGATGATGCAACGCCCTTGGTAACAGATTGACCAGGGTCCAAATTGCAAAAGCCAAAGCCGGCAGGCACCATGTTAAAATGGCAAACCCTGACCATTCCAGTATCTCACCAAAATGATTGGGACAGGAAACGAATCGGAAAAATCCTTTTTGGGGAATAACATAACCTGTTTCACCAGGTTTGCGTAAATGGATCAGGATATTGTCTGACTGCCAATTGATGAACATTCCAAAGAAAAGGATAAGAATTCCGCTTAAAAACCTAATATCCATTAAATAAGTTAATGGATATTGAACCTCTGTCGCCAGCGTTCCGAAATAATACCCGTTAATAAAGCCATTCACAAAATTAAAACCAATCGCCATAAACATAATGGCTAATGGCATTTTCTTCCCTTTTGTCCTAAGCCGGAATGGAAATACCAGCGTCCTGTTGACATAATGAAATACCCATAAGGAGAAAAAAATCCAGGTCACGGCCGGACGTGGGCCTGCCCCCCAGAGATAAAAACCCATGAATACCAGCAAGGCAGGGAGTTCCATGAGGATCCACCCAACCCTGTTGTCAACCATAGCCCCCCACTTTTTATTGGTATGCCGCCCATAAGGGGCTACAATCCGGATGACTATCGGAAAAATAAGGATTGCTATAGCAATCCATGCATATACAAGGAGATAAAAAGTAGATACGTCCATCCAGATTATCTTAGTTTATGTACTTGTGCTCTTTAAACCAGAGAAGCATATCCCTGATAGTTACCGAAAAAGACCGGGGATTAAAATTCAGCTCTTTTCGTGCTTTGGAGTTATTAATCATACGGTTACCATCATGAATAATGGTGAGCGAATCCCTTGTGTACAACGGTTCCTGTCTGGTCAATGTACTATATAAAGAAATGAAGGGAAGTCCTACTCTTGCAACCCAAAATGGCAGTATCGTATCAACAATTTTCTTTCCGGCCTGCTCCTGAAGAATTGCAGATAATTCTTTTAAACTATGCCAATGACCGGATAACAAGTATTTTTCACCTTTTCTTCCTTTTTCCATGGCAACAATAGCAGCTGAAACAACGTCCCTAACATCCACCCAGTCATAACCTCCTGGTACCAGGGAGGGAATTTTATGGTTATAAAGATCAACAATGGCTTTTCCGGTAAGTGAAGGCTCTGGATCAGCAGGACCGATGATGGCAGTCGGGCTAAGGATAACAGCATCCAGGCCATTATTAATAGCCTCCTTTACAGCGCGTTCACCAGAAGCTTTTGACATATTATAAGCGCAACTTTGATGGTTAACCAAGGGTCGGTTTTCATCCAGGGGCTGATCATTGGGATGCTGTTGAAATGCGTCGATCGAACTGAAATGGATAAATCGTTTGACATTGCATTCCCTGGCAACATCCAACATATTCCGGGTTCCTTCAGCATTGATACGCGTAACCATTCCGTCAGGATCTCCGTTTATGGATATCCGGGCCGCGAGATGGAAAACGATGTCAACATCCTGAAGCAACAATCTGATTGATTGCCGGTCCAGGACATCCCCCTTAATTATGTTTACGGGAATTCCCTTGATTCCCTGTTCATTTTTATGAAAGAGTGCGTTTATCTGATGACCAGCATGGAGGAGAGACGTACATAAATTTATACCTACATGGCCATTAGCGCCCGTTACAGCAATTTTCATCCGTTTAGTTTCAGTTAATGGCAAATGTAGTAATATTTCATTTGAACACTTGCATTATGGTTGAATATGTACTATTTTTACCTTAAAAAATAGTTTAAATCCGTACAAGATGAAAATTTTTATTAAAATTCTTTACTGGCTTTTGGGGATATTAGCTGTTTTACTTATCGTGGCTTATTTATTACCAAAAAAGTATTCGGTTGAACGAAGCGTATACATAAATGCTGATAAACATTTAATTTACGATCTGACATCCAATTTCAGGAAATGGACCTTATGGGTTCCATGGACCCAGGAGATGGATTCTACGGCTGTTTTTGAAATAACCGGGATGGATGGTCAGGTTGGCGCTACCTGGAAATGGAACGGAAATAAAATGGGTGAAGGGATAATGACAGCAACTGATTTTATTCCTGGACAATTAATTACCTACGATCTTTCTTTTGCTCAGGGAAAGTATAAATCAAAAGGGAAAATAGTCATTGAGGATGGAGATTCGTGCAAAGTAGCTTGGTTTGACGAGGGTGATCTGGGGGATAATCCCTTGAACAGGTATATGGGATTATTCATGAATAAGATGATGGGACCTGATTTCGAAAAAGGTCTTTCAAAGCTGAAAAAAGTAGCTGAAGAAAGGAAATCATGGCCTCGGATTGAAGAAACCAAAATTCCAGCCCAATTGGTTCTTATAATCCGGGATTCTGCAGGGCCACAAACCTTCGAAAAGGTTATGGGGAAAGCGTTTAATGAAGTCATGGCTTTCATTCGTGCCCAGAAATTAGTCCCCAAAGGATTTCCATTTGCCATTTATATCAAATGGGATTCGGTGACCATGTTCTCGGTCATGGATATCGGTATTCCAGTTGAATGGGCAAATAAAGGGAAGGGACGAGTCGAGGTCGTTTGTTTACCGGAACAGAAAGGAGTAAAAGCCATTTATTTTGGTCCTTATTCCAAAACAGAAGTGGCTTATAGGGCATTGGATCAATATTGTAAAGAAAGTAACCTGGAAACAACAGGTTGGCCCTGGGAAGTATATGTAACTGATCCCAAGACGGAGAAAGATACAATGAAGTGGGAAACGGATATAATATTTCCTATAAAATAGTATATATCCAGACCATCTCTGTCATTAATTTATTGATTTTGGACATTTCGTTAATTCTTATAATTAATATTATGTTAAGTAGGAAATATCAAATAAACAGGGGGATAGTAATGAGCTGTCCCCCTGTCCCTGATAATATTCTGTATTTTCTTATTACTTATTCTGTGCCTTGTTGATCTTCTCTTGCACCTCTTTTACTTTATCCTGTTTGTTGGTCCTTCCATAAATTTGCTTCAGCGAAAACAGCGTATTCAAATCATCTGGCTGAAGTTCAGTGGCTTTTTCCAGAAACGGCAATGCTCTTTCAAGATAAGAGTCCGCTTCCTTCTTGAGTTTATCAAATTGTTCTGTAGCATCCAAGGGCAATTTGTTGGCATCATCATTAATAGAGGCAGCTTTATTCACGTACATCGCTCCCAGGTTATAATTAGCCTCAAAATATTCCGGATTAATCCTAAGCGCATCTTTATATGTTTTTATGGCATTATCAAATGCTTTAGCCCTGACTTCCGGCGTTTTCGAAGAATCATTCGAGATATTATCGTAAATAGTACCGAGAGCAAAGAAAACCGAATAATTGGCCGAATCTTTCTGCTTTGCAACTTCGAGGTTGTGCAAAGCCTTATCAGTGTTATTGAAGGTAAGGTAAATATTGGTTTCGGTCAATAATAAGCGGAGATCATTGGGATAAGCCGCTTGTCCCATCCGGACATATTTTATAGCATTGGTTGAATCTTTTTCTTGACGATATATATCTGATAATGAAATATATACAACCTGTGATTTATAGTTTCCCTTTAATAATTTTAAATAATATTCCTTTGCCGCTGATTTTTCATTGGCTAAGGAAGCGCAAGTCGCAGCATTCAGAAGCGATAAGGTATCGGAAATGTTGGATACTTCAATCACTTCTGCCCCTTTGGCAAATGCAAGCATGGCATCTTTATAATCCCTTTTATTATAAAATTCCACGGCAGCATTGTAATAATTATTCCTTTGCCAGTTCAACTTAGCCAGGATATCGTCGAAATACTCCTTTTTCGGATCAAATTCAACCGCCTTTTTGTACGATTCCAGCGCTTTTACCAAGGGCTCCGGATCCAGCGCTTTGTAAGTTTCATCCTTTGTATTGGCAATTTCCAAATAAACATTTCCACGGATAAACCATGCCCGTGCATCCTGTGCAGTACTGGGATCGAGGATACATTGATTAATGGCTACCATTGCTTTGTCTAATTTACCATCCTTCAGATAATTGGATGCTGATTGCCGCACGCTTTTCTGGCCAAATGCCATGGTCATGGCTGCAACCATAACCAAAGTCAATGCAATTTTTTTCATCGTGTTGATTGTTAATATGTTACGTTTTAGTTGATATTCAGTGTGCAAAGATATAAAATACCCTCCGATTGATTACTAACTCAAAACAAATTAATTTTCAGTATCATTCCCATCTGATTCATGATTTTCAACAGAATTTTCCCCATCCTGATCGTCATTATTAGTTTCATCTGATGGAATATTATCTGATGAAATGTTATCTGAGGATTCGTCGGATGAATTTTCTTCTTCCTCCACATCAACTTTGGCAACGGCAGCAATAGCATCTCCTTCGTCAATCTTGATTACCCGGACTCCCTGTGTGGCCCGGCCCATCACCCTTAAATCAGTTACAGCCATGCGGATGATCACACCGGAACGGTTGATGATCATAAGATCATCTGTATCGGTCACGGATTTTACCGCGATCAGTGAACCAGTTTTATCAGTAATATTCAGTGTCTTAACTCCTTTCCCGCCACGGTTTGTGATGCGGTAATCATCCAGATCTGATCTCTTTCCATAACCATTTTCAGAAACCACCAGCACATCGGATTTTTTGTCCAGGGGAACACAAATCATGCCAACAACTTCATCTTTTTTATTAGATAGGGTGATACCTCTGACACCAGCTGCGTTCCGACCCATAGGACGAACTTTTTCTTCGTTAAACCGGATAGCCCTACCCGACCGGAGCGCCATCACAATCTCATTGGTACCCTGCGTAAGTTTTGCTTCCAATAAGCAATCACCCTCATGGATTGTGATCGCATTGATCCCGTTTTGACGAGGGCGTGAGAATGCCTCAAGGGAAGTCTTTTTTATTGTTCCGCGTTTGGTTGCCAGAATGATATAGTTTGTTTTGATATATTCTTCATCCTTCAGGCCTTTCACGTTGATAAAAGCTTGTACCTTATCATCTTGTTCTATGTTGACCAGGTTCTGGATCGCTCTTCCTTTGGAAGTTTTTCCGCCTTCCGGAATTTCGAAAACCCTGATCCAAAAACATTTTCCTTTTTCCGTGAATAATAAAAGATAGTTGTGGTTCGTGGCTACAAAAAGATGCTCAAGAAAATCATCATCCCGGATATCTGTACCCTTTACCCCGCGGCCTCCCCTGTTCTGCCGGCGATATTCCGAAAGCGGGGTACGTTTTATATAACCCAGATGAGAAATTGTGATGACCACATTTTCGTCAGCAATGGTATCTTCAATTCTGAAGTCCGAAGCGGTATAAATGATCTGCGACCGTGCTTCGTCTCCATATTTTTCTTTTATTTCAAGTAATTCCGTTTTAATGACCTCCATCTGGAGATGTTCGTCAGCTAAAATACTTTTTAAATGCTCGATAAGTTTCATCAGTTCATCATACTCCTCTTTGATCTTATCCCGCTCCAACCCTGTCAGACGTTGAAGCCGCATATCAAGAATGGCTTTCGCCTGAATCTCTGAAAATGAAAAAGTCGATATAAGGCCGTTCTTTGCATCATCCGGGGTTTGTGAAGACCTGATCAGGGTAATAACTTCATCCAGGTGATCCAAAGCTATAAGCAGCCCTTCAAGAACATGGGCCCGTTTTTCAGCTTCGGACAATTCAAATCTTGTACGGCGAATAATCACCTCATGTCGGTGCTCTACGTAATAATAAATCAGATCTTTCAGGTTCAACATCATGGGTCTCCCCTTAACAAGCGCTATGTTATTGATGTTGAACGAGGTTTGAAGCGGTGTCATCTGATACAATTTGTTCAGTACGACGTTGGTAATTGCTTCCCTTTTTAGTTCATATACGATACGGACACCATGGCGGTCTGATTCATCCCGAATGTCACTGATGCCTTCAATTTTCTTATCGTTGACCAATTCTGCAGTCTTCTTGATCATCTCTGCTTTGTTCACCTGATAAGGAATAGATGTAACAATGATCATTTCGCGGCCATGTTCATCCTGCTCGATTTTTGACTCACCCCGCATGACGATCCTGCCCCTGCCCGTTTCGTATGCTTCCTTAACCCCTTCAACGCCATAAATAATTCCACCTGTAGGAAAATCAGGCGCTTTGATGAATTTCATCAATTCGGGGATCGTTATCTGCCGGTTATCAATATAGGCAATGATCCCATCGACAACCTCAGTGAGATTGTGGGGAGCCATGTTTGTGGCCATTCCAACTGCAATACCACTTGACCCATTGATTAATAAATTGGGTATACGCGAAGGCATAACCGTAGGCTCCTTTAAAGTATCATCAAAATTCAATTGAAAATCAACAGTATCCTTTTCAATATCAGCAACCATCTCCTCGGCAATTTTTTGCATCCTTGCTTCGGTATAACGCATGGCAGCCGCACTATCCCCATCCATAGAGCCAAAGTTCCCCTGTCCATCCACGAGCGGATATCGCAAACTCCATTCCTGAGCCATCCTGACCATGGTATCATATACCGAAGTATCCCCGTGGGGATGATATTTCCCCAAGACCTCCCCTACTATTCTGGCCGATTTTTTATAGGCTCTATTCGACAGATTGCCCAGCTCATACATTCCGAAAAGTACCCTCCGGTGAGCAGGTTTAAAACCATCCCTTACATCCGGCAATGCACGCTGCACGATCACTGACATGGAATAGTCAATGTAGGCAGTTTTCATCTGGTTTTCAATATTCACCTGAACGATTTTTTCTTCCGATCCCATAACCTGATTTTGTATTAGTTATATTATTAATTATCAAATAGATAGATTTCAAAAAAAGACACCACGAAGGTAACAAAAATCCATCTATAAACCATGAGTTTTACCAATTAATTTATATCTATTACTAACATGAAACTGTTAATAATTTCAAGGCTTACCGCAATAAAATCTAAAATTCGATCGTACTTTTGGAGGCATTGACAAGATTTCCGTTTTTAATATGGTTCGATTTTTGTCAATAAAGCACCTTATACTGAAAAACAGCAATTTATGGAAGCAAAATTCTCACAACATGTCAAAGATGTCTTAATATATAGCCGGGAAGAGGCACAGCGTTTGGGAAATGATTATATCGGATTGGAACATTTGCTATTGGGTATAATCCGGGAAGGTGAAGGCCTCGCCGTTAAAATCCTAAGGAACCTGAATGTAAATCTGCCTGATTTCCGGAAAAAAATAGAGATGGCGGTTGCCAGTCATAAAGAGAAACCTACCGGGGGCGAAAATCTACCCCTGATCAAACAAGCTGAACGGGCGCTGAAAATCACCTACCTCGAAGCCAAACTTTTTAATTGTGAACTGATCGGAACAGAACATTTACTTCTTGCCATTCTGAAAGATGAAAATAATCTGGTCACTAAAAATTTTACAGTGATCGGAATCACTTATAATACGGTAAGGGATGAATTGAAAGCTATCCTGACAAACGGAATGGATGAACCCCGATTCGACCCCCAGGACATACTCCCCAAGGATGAAGATGAAGACGATCCGGAAGAAGGTGGAAAAAACCTGAGTGGAAATCAGAAAAAACCTCAGGATCCCAAATCAAAAACACCTGTACTCGATAATTTTGGCCGCGATATTACCAAAGCCGCAGAAGAGGGCAGACTTGACCCAATTGTTGGAAGGGAGAAAGAATTACAACGGATAGCTCAGATCCTAAGCCGACGTAAAAAAAACAATCCCATTCTGATCGGTGAGCCCGGAGTTGGAAAATCGGCCATTGCCGAAGGACTTGCTTTACGAATTGTTCAACGAAAAGTGTCCAGGGCGCTCTTTAATAAACGGGTGGTATCACTGGATCTTGCATCCCTTGTAGCAGGCACCAAATACCGGGGCCAGTTTGAAGAACGAATGAAAGCGGTACTGAACGAACTCGAAAAAAACCCCAATATCATTGTATTTATTGATGAAATACATACTATTGTCGGAGCAGGGAATGCATCAGGTTCACTGGATGCTTCCAACATGTTCAAACCTGCACTGGCCCGTGGGGAAATTCAATGTATCGGTGCAACTACTCTGGATGAATACCGTCAATATATTGAAAAAGACGGGGCTTTGGAACGTCGATTTCAGAAAGTATTAGTGGATCCCACTTCACCTGAAGAAACAGTCGAAATTTTAAACAATATTAAAGAGAAGTACGAAGATCATCATCTGGTAAAATATACTGACGATGCCATCACCGCCTGTGTTGCCCTGACGAACAGGTACATTACAGACCGGTATTTGCCTGATAAAGCAATTGATGCCATGGATGAAGCTGGCGCCAGAGTTCATATTTCCAATATTAATGTTCCTCAAGAGATCATTTCTATTGAAAGTCAGATTGAAGATACAAGAAAACGGAAAATCCAGGCTATCAACAGTCAAAAATTTGAAGAAGCTGCCGATCTGCGGGATACCGAAAGAAAATTACAGGAAGGACTTGAGCGTGAAAAGAAGAAATGGGAAGAGAATGCTAAACTAAACCGTCAGATTGTCGCTGAAGATAATGTTGCTGAAGTCGTTGCTATGATGACCGGTATTCCTGTTCAACGAATTGCAAAAAATGAGGGTGACCGCCTGATCAACATGGAAGCAGAGCTGGAAAATTCTGTGATCGGACAAAATGAAGCCATCAAAAAGGTTGTCAGGGCTATCCGTCGAAACCGGGCTGGCTTAAAAGATCCCAATAAACCCATCGGAACGTTCATTTTCCTCGGGCCTACCGGAGTTGGGAAGACCCATCTGGCTAAAATTTTATCCCGGTATCTATTTGATTCTGACGATGCCCTTGTCAGGATTGACATGAGCGAATATATGGAAAAATTCGCCGTTTCAAGGTTGATCGGCGCTCCTCCGGGATATGTGGGCTATGAAGAAGGAGGTCAACTTACGGAGAAAATACGTCGTCGCCCTTATTCCGTGGTCCTTTTGGATGAAATAGAAAAAGCACATCCCGATGTATTTCACCTTCTGCTACAAGTTCTCGATGATGGGGTACTTACGGATAGTTTTGGCCGTCGTGTTGACTTTAAAAACACCATTATCATTATGACCTCGAATATCGGGTCAAGGCAGTTAAAGGATTTTGGCCAGGGTGTAGGTTTTGCAACCAGCGCTAAACAATCGGCCAGCTCCGACCATACACGTAGCGTGATCGAAAACGCACTGAAAAAAGCTTTTGCACCTGAATTTATCAACCGGATCGACGATGTCATTATTTTCGAATCCCTGGAAAGAGAGGATATTCATAAGATCATCGACATCGAGTTAAAACAGTTATATGACAGAATTATCAAAATGGGATATCAAATAGTGATCACTCCTACGGCGAAAGATTTTATTGCCGAAAAAGGATGGGATTCTCAATTCGGGGCCAGACCCTTAAAAAGGGCAATTCAGAAATACGTGGAAGATACCCTCGCTGAAGAAATCATTAAAACCAAGCTATCTCCGAATGATCTCATCACTGTCGATCTGGATACTGAAAAACAGGAGATTACCGTTGCAGTGTCAAAATCAGGGCCAGCGTAAATTCCTTTTCCATCAGCGGATTTTATTGAATTTTATTCCATTTGAAGAATTTTCTTTAAATGCATCTCCTTCCAACGCTTTCCCGTTAAGATAGTGGGCCGGAATTTTTAAAAATTGTATGTATTATCTTCAATCAATTTATCGGCGATCTTTCTGCGGAATTCTTTAATATTAACACCCGCGACTGTAGTTGCATTTTCGATCAGTTTATGATAGGTTTCAGCAAGATCCGGGGCCATGAATGAATAGATAATATCCAGGGCACATTTTCTTACCCGGGCCGAAGCATCAAACATGTAAACATCAAGAATCGTTTTGTATAAGGCCATTGATTCTTCCCCTTTAAGTATTCCGGTTTTTTCGATACGGAGTGCAGTTGATTCCGCCACATAGGTATCGATGATCATGTCAGTAAGATTGTTAAGGACTTCCTGTTCACTGACTAATTTCTTTTCATATTGTTGGGATGCAGATCTGATTAATAAAAGGATTAGATTTTTGAAATTTTTCAGATAGCGGTATTTTTCTTCAAAATAGGATTCCCCAGACCTGGCAGGAAGGAAAAATTCATGGGGGTTAGAGGCTATTTTTTCAGCTTTCCCAAAAAGATCAAAATCACCTTTCATGGCTCTTTTCATGGCTGTGTCAGAAACGAGCAACCTGTTTATTTCATTGGTTCCTTCGAAAATCCTGTTGATCCTCGAATCCCGGTAAGCGCGCTCAACTGATACCTCGGCTGAATAGCCCATTCCTCCGTGGATCTGGACTGCCTCATCAACAACGTAATCAAGGACTTCGGATCCAAATACTTTCAGGAGCGCTGCTTCAACCGCGTAATGGCTTATTCCCTCAATTGAAGCTCTGCCTTTATCCAAACCTTCAGCTTTATTCCGTTCGATCTGTCCATCGATATCCTTACTTACCCTGTAAATTGCCGATTCGAGGGCATAGGTCCGGATTACCATTTCAGCAAGTTTATATTTGATGGCTCCAAAAGAGGAAATGTATGCCCCAAATTGTTTTCTTTCATTGGCATATTTTACGGCAACGCAGATAGACTTTTTAGAGGCGCCCAAAACATTCGCTCCCAACTTTAATCTTCCCATGTGAAGAATGCTCAGTGCAATCCGGAAACCCTCTCCCCTGCTTCCGATAAGATTTTCAACCGGGACATGTACGTCATTATAAAAAATCTGGGCTGTAGAGGAACCTTTAATCCCCATTTTATGTTCATCAGGGTTAACAACAACGCCAGGAAAGTTGCGCTCAACTACGAAAGCACTCAAGACCCTGTCCCTGTCTATTTTCGCAAAGACCACCTGGGTGTCGGCATAATTTGCATTGGTAATCCACATTTTCTGACCGTTCAGGATGTAATATTTCCCATCCTTCGATAAGGTGGCACAGGTTTTCCCTGAATTGGCATCACTTCCCGCCCCAGGTTCAGTCAAACAATAAGCGCCCAAAAATTCACCTGTGGCCAGACGCGTTACATAGCGCTGACGTTGATCTTCATTACCGTAATACATGATGGGCAAAGTCCCAATTCCTGTATGTGCCATGAAGGCAACAGAAAAAGAATGTCCCGCTCCAATTTTTTCAGCTACCAGCATTTGGGTCGTAAAAGATTGAGCGAACCCGCCATATTCTTCCGGAATTGAGATCCCCATTATACCCAGTTCGCCTGCTTTTTTTAAAACCTCTTTCATCAGGTTGATATCAGGAGTATCCATTTTTTCAATATTCGGATAAACTTCAGTGTCAATGAAATCCTGGCAAGTCTGTGCAATCATTTTTTGTTCTTCACTGAATTCATCAGGGATGAAAATTTCACTACAGGGAATTTCATCAACTAGAAACTCACCACTTTTTAAAACTTTTTTCTGCTCCATTTTTGAGGGTTCTAGGTGTTAAATATTTAGTGACTGAACTATTAACTCTGCAATATCATAGTTTTTTATTGAATCTTCCTGATTTTTATATTTCAATCCGTCGGTTATCATGGTCATGCAAAAGGGACATGCGGTCGCAATGATAGCGGCATGGGTCTGTAAAGCTTCTTCAGTCCGTTCAATAAAGATTTCCTTATCTCCTTTTTCCGCTTCCTTGAACATCTGTCCCCCACCAGCTCCACAACATAAAGCAAAACTCTTGTGCCTTTCCATTTCCACTACCTTACTGGAAAGTTTTTTTAAAATGGATCTGGGCTCAAAATAAATATCATTGGCGCGTCCCAGATAACAAGGATCGTGATACGTGATCACTGTATTATCAAAAAGTTGTGAATCGAGCTTCAATTTCCCATCCAAAATACATTGATCGAGAAATTGAAGATAGTTTATCACTTCATAATGGCCTCCCAGATCCGGATATTCATTCTTGAAAACATTAAAGCAATGGGGACAAATTGTCAGAATTTTACTAATTCCATATCCATTGAGACGTTCGATATTCTGAAACGCCTGCATCTGGTAAAGCATTTCATTCCCCGCTCTGCGGGCCGGATCACCTGTACAGGACTCTTCTTTTCCAAGAACGGCAAAACTCACCTTCAGGTGTGTAAGGATCTTGGCAAATGATTGGGCAACTTTTTTATACCGGTCGTCAAAAGCGCCCGCGCAACCCACCCAGAACAAATATTCCGGATGCTCACCGCGGGCAAACAAGTCTGTCATTATTGGTATCTCTATGGGTCTATTGCTCATGTTCCAAGAGGATATTTTATTAATTGTCCCTGATTTCCAGATTTCTTGCCCAATTCATACGGTCTTCAGGGGAAAACTGCCAGGGCGCCCCATTATTTTCAATATTGTTAAACACGCCTTTCAATTCGCCGGGAGCGGAAGCCTCCTCCATAACCAGATAGCGGCGCATGTCAATGATGATAGAAGGATGGTTGATATTAACAGGACATTCTTTGGCACATGCGTTACACATTGTACATGCCCAAATTTCTTCCTCCGTGATATAGCTTCGCAGTAAGGATTTATCATCTGTGTACGAAGATCCGTTTTTAACCAATCCAGGACCTTTTTCCTTCATCCGGGCACGGACATCCATCAGGATCTTCCGAGGCGATAAACGCTTTCCAGTAAGGTTTGCAGGACAAACGGATGTACACCGGCCACATTCTGTACAGGACAGGGAATCCAGATAATTCTTCCACGACAGATCTTCAGCGTCTTTTATTCCAAACCTTTCAGGTGGTGTGTCCGGTATGGCGCTCTCATCCATAGAACCGGGGTTCAGCATCATTTTGACTTCCCGGGTAATGGAATCCATATTTGTAAGTTTCCCCAATGGTCCAAGTCGCGATAAAAACACATTGGGGATCGACATAAATACATGAAAATGTTTGGAATAAGGAAGGATATTGGCAAAAAGAAAAATCAGTAAAATATGGGTCCACCAGCAAACCTCATAAACAACTGAAACAGTTTCAACCTGGGAATTTCCGAAAAAAGCGCTTAGATGATGGCTGATGGGATATGCCCCATAAACCGGGTGTCCAAGCCGTGTCATTTCATTATAGTAAGCGCTATTCATACCCAGTAAGGAAATCATCAGCAACAGGATCAGGGTCAGGGCCAGGTTAGCATCAAGATGAGAGATCCGTTTCATCTCAATTCCCTGGAAACGCTTGATATGTAAGAAAAGTCTCCGAAACAGAAACACCAGGATGGAAATACCTACAAGAAGGCCAAAAATATCGCCAGCTGCTATCATGATATCATAAAATGGTCCTAAAAAGTTCAATGCCCGTTTGAACCCGAAAAGTCCATCGATGATCATTTCAATACTTCCAAACAGGATCACACAGAAACCCCAGAAAACCATTGCATGAAAAAGCCCGATGATGGGACGACGGAAGATCTTTGACTGTCCAAATGCAATCTTGAACATGATCTGAAACCGTTGGCCGAAATTCCTGACAGGGAATGCAGGCCGTGTCAGTTTAAAATATGAATATATACGGTAAATGGTAAAGAAGAAAATGGCCAGTGCAGCAATCAGGGCAGTGGCAAAAACGATTTGTTTTATCATGTCCTTTATTTCGCTTTCAGTTGTTGGTATGCTTCAACCAAACGAGGCAGCACTTTTCCTGCATCTCCCACGATACCATATTGGGCAGCTCCGAATATAGGAGCATCTTTATCGGTATTGATCGCAACGATATATTTGGATGAGCTCACCCCTGCAAGATGCTGAGTAGCCCCCGAAATTCCAACTGCGATATAGAGATTGGGGGAAATTATTTTACCGGTTTGTCCGGTATGTTCATCATGGGATCGCCAACCTTCATCGGAAACCGGACGGGAACAAGCGGTTGCTGCTCCTAATAATCCGGCGAGCTCAACAAGAGGTCCCCAATTATCCGGGGATTTCATTCCTCTTCCACCGGATACCACAATTTCGGCATCGGTCAGGAGTATCTTACCGGTTTGTTTTTGAACTTCCAAAACCTTTGTTTTTGCTTCAAGGCCGGAAGCAGGGATAGGAATATTCTCAATGACCAAATTTTTTTCATTTTCAATCACCTCAAAAGAATTTTGCGCAAGGGTCAGAATTTTTACGGTTGTTTTTAAAACAACTTGTGCAAAGGCGTTTCCGGAAAAAGCTTTTCTATATACAATAAAGGGATTAATTTCCAAAGGTAATTTACTAACCCCTGCCCCCAATCCTGCCTTTAACCTCACAGATAACCTGGGAGCAATGGCTTTCCCGGTGTTGTTATTGGAAAGTAAGACAACAGAAGCGTTGATGCGTGATACAACCTGGCTAATAAGTAAAGTAAACATCTGACTGTCAAACGTATCCACTTCAGGTCCCTGTATGTGGATCAACCGGCTTATTCCATATTTCCCGATTTTCGATAATTCTTCAGGCCCAACATTTCCAATCGTTAATGCAACAGCGTCATTTTCAAGCATTTCTGCTAATTTTGAACCATAAGAAGCCAGCTCAAAACTGAGCTTCTTGAATTTTCCATCCCAATTCTCAAGAAAAATTAAAACAGACATCGCGAATTTGATTTAAATTAAAGTATTTTGGCTTCGTTTTGTAACAATTCAAAAAGTTGTCCCGGGTTGTCAGGATCAATGAATTTACAGGCAGCCCTGGGTTTTGGCAATTCGAAAGAAGTTAATTCCGTTAATGTTTCACAGGTAACAGGTTCAACAACTTTGATGGGTTTTGTCCTGGCCATCATAATACCTCTCATCGCAGCGATCCGGGGTTCTTTTGCTATTCCTTTCTGAACAATGGCAATAAATGGGGGCTGTAATGTAACGACCTCTTTTCCGCCATCGATCTCGCGTTGGAGAATGGTTTTCCCGTTTTCAATTTTTACCGATGAAACGGAGGAAACCGAAGGATATCCTAAAAATTCAGCCAACATCCCTCCTACGTTGGATCCGTTATAATCGCTGGATTCAATCCCACATAAAATGATGTCGAAGGATTCATTTTTGATGGCTGTTGCCAACTGGGCAGCAACATAATATGCATCCGTCGGATCTGCATTGATACGGATCGCATCGTCAGCTCCGATTGCCAAAGCTTTCCGGATAGTAGGTTCTGAAATCGCCAGTCCGACATGGGCAACAGTCACCCGGGTCACACCACTTGTGGGATCGTCTTTAATCTCAAGCGCCCTGGTAAGGGACAATTCATCCCAGGGGTTGATGACCCATTGAATTCCCGCTGTATCCAATTTGGTATTGTTCTCCGTGAATTTAACCTTAGTGGTTGTATCAGGGACATGACTAATGCATACTAATATCTTCATTGGTTTAAAAAAATTAACAACTGATTTTGGGGTGCAAAGATAATGAAAAGAGGAAAATGAGATTTATAAAATCTTCTCTTCGTCCAGACACTTGTTATATTGGGCCATGGCCCTCATGCTCATTGCCATACTTGAAAAACCCCCATCATGATAAATGTTCTGCATGGTAATTTTCCTGGAAAGGTCAGAAAATAAAACGATCGAGAAGTCGGCACACTCATCCGCCGTGGCATTTCCAAGTGGTGACATCCTGTCGGTAAAATCCATTAATCCATCCATTCCCTTAATGCCGGAACCAGCAGTGGTCCTGGTTGGCGACTGTGAAATAGTATTGATCCTGACTTGCTTTTCCCGTCCGTAAATATACCCAAAACTTCTGGTAATCGATTCCAATAAAGCTTTGGCATCAGCCATATCATTGTATCCAACCAGGGTTCTTTGTGCCGCAATATAAGTAAGCGCTAAAACAGAACCCCAATTATTAATGGCATCCAGTTTTTTTGCGACCTGCAACATTTTATGGAACGATAACGCAGAAATATCGATTGTTTTCTGGAAATAATCATAGTCCAGATCATCATAGTCGCGGTGTTTTCTCACATTCATGGACATTGCAACCGAATGGAGGACGAAATCGATTTTTCCTCCAAGAAACTTAATTGATTGCTCAAAAACGGTGGTAAGGTCAGCGACACTTGTGGCATCAGCAAGTATGATTTCAGAGCCGCACTTTTCAGCAAGTTTATCGAGCTCACCAAAACGTAAAGCGACCGGGGTATTCGAGAGCGTAAAACGCGCTCCTTCCTCATGAGCTTTTGATGCTATTTTCCATGCAATCGATTTTTCATCAAGGGCGCCAAATATAATTCCTTTCTTTCCTGATAAGAGATCATGTGACATGCCAATTTACTTAAAGTAAATGTTTAATTAAATATATTAATTAATTATTAAGTAATGCTTTAGCATTACTTATTGCACTGGGGCTAACCAAATTATCACTGAGCATTTTAGCAATTTCTTCAATTTGTTCTTTCTTAGACAATTGCTTAATATAAGTCGTTGTAATATCTTGATATTCATTTTTATATATCCAAAAATGTTGATTGCACTTTGCTGCAATCTGGGGGATGTGTGTAATTGCAATAACCTGCATCCTCGCTCCCATTTGCTTCAGGATAGTTCCAACTTTTCCAGCAATTTCACCTGAAACGCCACTGTCAATCTCATCGAAAAAAATCGTCGGAAGGAGGTTTTTCTGGCTGATCATTGATTTAATACTCAACATTAACCGGGACAGTTCACCACCCGATGCGATTTTTGATACTTCATTGATCTCCAGTCCTTTATTACTACTGAATAAAAACCTAACTTTATCAATTCCATCCAATGTCAGCAAGCCGGAAGATGTACATTCTATTTGAAACCGTGCCTGATTCATGCCAAGAACTATTAAAAGACCGACAATTTCCTTTTCAAAATTGCCGATCACCTTATGTCTGGCATCTGAAATTTCATGTGCTTTTTGATATAGTATTCTTTCAAGCTCCTTGATTTCTGCATTATACGTATTGACCTGCTCAGACATATTGTCGGCGGACAATATTTTTTTTTCAAGTTCCAGCTGTAGAGAGAGCAATTCATGAATGGAGGATTTTTGATGTTTGTGCAATAACCTATATAGGATATCTAATCGTCCGGTCAAAGCTTCAATCTCATCCTGATCGATTTCAATATGTTCATCTAAAGATGATAATGTAAGTGATATATCCTTGATATCAATTACATTAACATTTAATCTGTCAATTAATTCTTTAAGTGATGGATTATACCTGGAAATACTTTGGAGATTGTTAATGACACCCAATAACTGTTCTGTGATATTACCATCTGAACCAGAAATCAGATCAATGCTTTTTCTCAGTGCGGTTTTTATTTCTTCTGCATGGGTTAATATCTGCAACCGTTCTTCAGCCCGGATTTGTTCATCCGTTTGCAGATTTGCGTTTAAAAGCTCATTATACAGAAACGCAAAATAATCATGTTCTTCTTTTGATCGGATAATTTTTTCCTGGAGCTCATCCTTTTGTTTTTTTAATCTTGACAGCCTCAGAAATTGTGATCTGTAAGTTTGAAGGGCAGGTTGGATACCGGCATAATTATCAAGAACGGCTAATTGAAAGTCAGCGTCATTGAGTGTAATAATAGAATGCTGGGAGTGAATATTTACCAGTTTATCACCCAATTCTTTAAGTACTGACAGATTGACAGGAGTATCATTGATAAAAGCCCTGGATTTACCAGTCTGGCTGATTTCACGGCGAAGAATTGCAGATTCGTCAAAATCAAGTTCATGTTCCTGAAAGAAAGTTTCGAGGTTATATTCCTTGATTAGAAAAGCCCCTTCAACAACGCACTTTTTCGATTTATTCAAAAGCACACCGGTATCGGCCCGCTGTCCCAGGATCAAACCCAAGGCTCCTAAAAAAATCGATTTACCGGAACCTGTTTCGCCAGTAATTACAGAAAATCCCGCCTGGAATTCGACTTCCAGCTCATGGATCAGTATATAATTCTCAATTGATAGTTTTTGAAGCATCAGTAGAATTATAGCGAAAAACCGGTGTATTCTATTTTGAGCCCAGGATTGACGAGTATTTCGAACTATTCGAGGGATCCATTTCCTTCATCATATTTACGATGTTGTTCTTTTCATTGGGTGAAACCTTCTCATCTCCATAAATATTGATTATTTCATCCCGTTTGGCATCAAAAACAAGTTGAAGCGAAAATAATCCTGGTCTTGCGATATATACTTTTTGAATATCGTTCAGGCTTTCGGTCACACTGTTTCTTCCGGCATCAACTTTTTCATACATCTGGTCCAGGCCAAGCCGGTGATAATTGTATGAGAAATCGCGTAATCCTGAATAAGCTGGATTTAAAAAATTAGCAACCAGCCAGTACCTGTTTTTTTCACTTTCATACCCTTTCCATCCCGATTCAGTTGCATTTTGAGCGGAATTGACGACTTCCTGGGCTTTTTCGAAAAACTGTGATCCACCGCTGGGAGAGAATGAGTCAAAGTAATAACCAAGAAAGACGTAGGCATAATACGCAAGTACTGAAGTGAGGTTGGAGGTAAATGTACCATCTGAGTAATCAAGTGGTTGGTATTCAACGTAGCGGAACTGGAATCCCTTATCAATATAGTTTAACAGTACGGAGTTATAGGCAGAATTATATACTGGTCTCCGTAATACAACATTCAGGTTACCTCTGAATTCATCGGATCCAAGTCGCTCATTAACTGTTAACAGGATAGTCCCTTCAATTCTCTCCTCTGTTTTGAGGTTATAATTCGACCATTTTCGGTTATTAATAAACTCGTACATGGCATTTTGCAATGTTTCAAACACCCTTTTGTCGGTTCCTTCCACTTTCTGGGAAGTGACACTTACAACGCAATTAAACTCCTGTCCCGTCACTTGCAAAATCGGGAATAACAGAATGAAAAAAATGGCGATTCTTTTCAAGTACGATTTATTTTTTTTGTGATTAGATTAAAAATATCGGACGCAACTTCATTCTTATTTTTGAGAATCCCAGGATAAATTTTCCCTTTCCGGTCTATTATAGTAACCTTGTTAGTGTCCCCCCCGAAGCCTGCACCCTGATCGTTCAGTGAGTTCAATATAATATAATCCAGATTTTTTGACTTTAATTTAGACTTTGCATTTACAATCTCATTGTCCGTCTCCAGTGCGAATCCCACCAGGATCTGGTTTTTCATTTTCTTTTGGCCCAATTCCCGGAGGATATCCCTGGTTGGATACAGTGTCAGTTCGAAAGAAGATGATCTTTTTTTCAATTTTCTTTCA
>JALNWE010000020.1 GCA_023231065.1 Bacteroidales bacterium | reverse complement strand
TATCACTTTCTGCTGGTCCAGGATCCTGGAAACGTCGGAAATCGAAATTGTTTGCCGGTTATAAAGGGCTTCTATTAAAAGTTGTTCCTTTTCATTCAGTGTTGATGTTCCCGCGGTGAACTCGGGGTTTAAAACGATTTTCGATTCACTGGCCAGTTTAAGCGCCGAAGGCAGGGCGGCATTCATGACTTCACCAAGGTGGCATAGATAATAAGTCGAAATCCAGTCCCAGAAGGTTAACTGGATCGGGTTTACCACCGGATTTTCGTCTAATCGCGAAAGAATGTACTTGGGGATCCGGCCCGACGGTGGTTTTTCATGAACCTTAACAACGAGCGCCGTATAGATTTTTCGCGTACCAAACTGTACCACGACGCGGATACCTTCCCTGATCTGATCATTCAGGTCGAAGGGGACGCGATAGGTAAAGGTACCGGGTACCGGTAAAGGCAATAAAACATCAGCAAATAAAGTGATCCGTTCCATTCATCGGGAATAGAAAATTGTCAGAGCGCCAGGATCCGCGACATTTCAAGCATTTCTTTGTTCAAATCCTTGGTGTGTTTGATGGCTTTGTCGAAAGGAGTATAAACCACCTTGTTGTCAATAATCCCAACCATTTCACCCCGTTCCCCATCAAGTAATCCCCTTACGGACTGATATCCCAATGAGCTGGCCAATACACGGTCGAAAGCGCTTGGAGAGCCGCCCCGCTGAACATGACCGAGAATGGTGACCCGCGTATCCAGTTCGGGGACTTTTTCTTTCATTTTTTTTGCTACTTCAAATGCACCACCCATCTCATCGCCTTCCGCCACAATGACGATACCGGAGGTCTTGTTTTTGCGCCAGTCGTGGCGGAGGAGGCGGGCCAGGTTATCGACGTACGTAGTTGTTTCAGGGACCAGGATAAATTCGGCGCCACAGGCGATCCCACTGCGGAGGGCAATAAAACCGGCATCGCGGCCCATCACTTCGATGAAAAATAACCGGTCGTGCGAGGTTGCTGTATCCCTGATTTTATCGGCTGCGCCAACGACAGTATTGATGGCCGTATCATATCCAATCGTGGAATCAGTCCCGTAAAGATCATTATCAATGGTCCCTGGTAACCCAACAATAGGAAAATTAAATTCTTTATCAAAAATGGATGCGCCGGTGAAAGTCCCGTTCCCGCCTATGGCAACAAGTGCATCGATTTTAAATTCCATGAGGGTCTGATAGGCCTTTAACCGGCCTTCGTATTCCACAAAACGTTTGCTGCGGGCTGTTTTCAGGATCGTTCCGCCACGTTGGATGATGTTTGAAACCGAATGGCTGAACATCTGTTCAACCTGCCCGTCAATCAGTCCTTCATATCCCCGGTAAATGCCATAAACATCAAGTCCGTTGAATATGGCCGTCCTGACCACCGCCCTGATGGCGGCATTCATCCCCGGAGAATCACCACCGGAGGTCATCACTCCTATTTTCTGAATTCGTGTCATGTTACAATATTTATTTAAAGTTGGATAATATTGTCAAGGGTTATTGAAAATGCAAAAGTACATATTTTCATCTTGGGGGGTCAGGAGCCTTTTTTTCCTGCATACACCTCGAATTTCACGAACCTGCATTCAAGCGGGCCGTTATAAACAGTGATCTTTCTTGATGGCCTCAGCCCGATGAATTTCAGGGATTCAAGATCCGACGAGATAAACCATGCAACGGAACCGGAATATTTCCGCTTTAACGTATCCCCGATCATTTTATAAAAGGCAATGGAATCATCCAGTTTGAGGCGTTCGTCATAAGGGGGATTGCAGACAATAAATCCGTTTTCAACCGGTGGGACCGATTCCTCAAAAGAGATTTCCTTCAGGGTAATATCATTCACCAACCCTGCAAAGCGGATGTTCTCCTGTGCCGAAGCAATGGCCCTCTGTGCCCGGTCAGCGCCATACAACTGCAATTTCACGGTGGAGGTCCGGGTATCGGATCCGGATTTGACGGTTTCCCATAGTCTGGGGTCAAAATCCTTCCATTTTAAAAAGCCCCACTGTTTCCGGAAATAACCGGCTGGGATATTTTTTGCCAACATTCCGGCTTCGATCAACAGGGTCCCGGAACCGCACATGGGATCGATCAGGGGAGTAGTAATGTCCCATCCCGAAAGTTTGATAAGCCCGGCAGCAAGGACTTCATTTATGGGAGCAGGCCCGGTACTTTGGCGATAACCGCGGCGGTGAAGCGATTGACCAGATGAATCCAGCGAAACCGTGCATAAATCTTTGAAAAGGTGGACATTGATCCGCAGGTCCGGGTTATCAAGATCGACGGATGGCCGTTTACCGCATTTCGCCCGGATCCGGTCAACAACGGCATCCTTCGACTTTTGAGCCACAAACTGCGAATTGGTAAAAACCGTGTACGAAATCACCGCATCGATGGAAATGGTTTGATCAGGATCAACAATATCCTCCCAGTTATATTCATAAAGCCGGTCATACAGGTCTTTCTGTTCATTGATCTCGAAATGGAAAATGGGTTTCAGGATCCGGAGGGCAGTCCGGCAGCAATAATTGGCACGGTACAGGAATTCCTGGTCACCAGTAAAAGAGACTGCCCTGTTCAATGGCATGATGTCAGTAGCTCCCAGGGATTCCAGCTCTGAAGCGAGGACCCCTTCAAGTCCTGTGATGGTTTTTGCAATAATAGGAAACGTCAGCATAACAATTATTCGAAAAATTCCATTGGGGAAGTTACGAAAATTTAAATTCATCGTCTTCAATGAAATTCCGGTTTGTTATCTTTGAAAAAAATTGAAAATTCATGAAGCATCGATTGCTCCTTTTTCTGATTTGGATATGGTGCCCGATCTCCCATGGCTTTAGCCAGGAAGTATATACAGTCAATGGGAAGGTGATCGATGCCAAGACCAATGAGCCACTTCCTTTCGTCAATATTGTGATCAATGATGGCAATACTGGTGGGACGACAGATATTGATGGGAAATTTTATCTGAGATCAGGAAAAGAGGTACAATCCCTCCGCTTTTCCTATGTCGGATACGAATCGTTGATATATGCCACCGGAACCCGTTCGCGGGATCTGTTGATATCGCTTACCCGGAAAGGGATCGACCTGAAAGAAATTGAAATACTTCCGGGGATCAATCCAGCCCATCGTATCATTCGTAATGCCATTGAGAACCGGGAAATCAATGATCCGGAGAAAATAGAGACCTTTTCCTATACAGCGTATGATAAAACGATATTCACCATTGGCTCCGACACAGCGCTGACAGGGAATTTTTCCGCTTTGGCAGATACGGGCCTGCTGAAGAATTCCAGGGAAATGGAGTTGGAATTTTCCGTTGGTTCCGATTCGGTTTCAAATGACCCGGCCGTGAAAGATTCAACAAGCCAGTTCATGAAAAAACTGATCAGCGAACAATATCTTTTCCTGATGGAAAATGTGACCAAAAGGAAATTCATGGCTCCCGATAAAAATTATAACGAAGTGGTTGCCACTAAGATGTCAGGATTCAAAGACCCGATCTTTGTTTTTCTTACAACCCAGATCCAGTCGTTTTCCTTTTATAAACCCTTCATCACGATTTTCCAGAATGAATATGTCAACCCGATCGGTTCAGGCAGCCTGAATAAATATTTTTTCAAGATCGAGGACACGGCATACACGGGAAAAGATACCGTTTATATCATCTCTTTCCGCCCAATGAAAGGCACCACTTTCGATGGGCTTAAAGGGGTGATCGCCATCAATTCAAACCGTTGGGGGATCCAGAATGTTTCCGCAGAACCCTCATCCAGCGCAAAAGGCTTTACCATCAGGATCCATCAGATGTATGAGTTGATTGACGGAAAACAATGGTTTCCGGTCCAGTTAAATACCGACGTGGCTTTCAACAACATCCGTTTGGGAAAATTCAAACCGGTTGGAAGTGGAAGAAGCTATATCCGGGATATTGTCCTGAACCCCAACCTGGTCAGGCGTGAGTTCCATCATCTCGATGTTGAAGTGGATAAGGATGCAGGCCAGCGGAATGAACCTTACTGGGCTGAATTCCGGGTGGACAGCCTGAGCCCGAAAGACCGCCAGACCTATAAAGTGTTAGACAGCATTGGGAAAGCCAATAACTTTGATAAAATAGCTAAAACCCTGCAAACGATCATGACCGGCAGGATTCCCTGGGGCCCCATTGATATCGATATCAACCGTTTTGTGAACTACAACACCTATGAAGGATTTATCCTGGGAGCAGGCATCCATACCAACGACCGGTTTATCAAAGGGTTAAAAGTTGGTGGCTTTTATCAGTATGCATTTGCCATCTCAACTGCGAAATATGGGGGCGACTTCAGTTACCTGATCAACAGGAGGCATGATGTAACTGTTTCTGCTTCTTACTATTATGATCTTGTTGAATCGGGCGGCGTCACTTTCCCATACGATTATGAATCCATTCTTTCCGGCAATTTCAAACCCCTGTTATTGAAAAAACTGGACCGGTGTGAAAGTTTTAATTTTTTTATCGGGTTCAGGACTTTAAAATATGTTCTCCTCCAGGCCGGGTTGTCCAATGATTTCAAAAAAAGTACAACCTATGACCTGGCGACACCGGAACCTAACGCGGTTTTGTTGCAGGATCAGTTCCGGTTCACGACCATTACGGCCGGAATGAAATGGGCATACGGGGAAAAATTCATTCAGACAATCGACAATAAAATCTCCCTGGGAACAAAATATCCCGTGGTATGGCTTCAATATACCCGCGGGATAAAAAACTTTTTGAAAGGAGAATATGATTATAACAGGGTCGATCTGAAAATCCGTAAAACATTTAATTTAAAGTTTCTCGGGAAACTAACGATACAATTAAACGGTGGTTATATCGACCAGCCCATTCCTGCCTGTAACCTCTACTATGCCCCGGGCAGTTACCGTTTGATAACCCTGTATGCCCCCAACAGTTTTGCCACCATGCGTAGCAATGAATTCCTGTCCAATAAATTTGCATCGGTTTATTTATATCACGACTTCGGATACCTGCTGTTTAAAGGGAAAAAGTGGTTCCATCCTGAATTTGCGCTTTCTCAAAACATTGGTTTCGGCTGGCTGGACCATCAAGAAAGATATGGTTATAACAGCATCAACCCCAAAGAGATGTCACTGGGGTATTATGAATCGGGTTTGCTCATCAATAACCTGATCAACCTGAAACTTTATACTGTGGGTATTGGGGCATTTTACCGTTGGGGGCCTTATTCCATGGATAACACGGGTGACAACTTTGCTTATAAGATCTCGATGATCTTCCCGTTCTGACCGCAAGATCTGCCCTGAGGGCCCACGATCGGTTCAGCTTCCGGTAGGCATAAAATATGCCTCAATTTCCTGCTGATAGCTCCTGTTTTCGTGCTGACGTTCCTGTCCAAGGATATAATTCCTGACGGGATTCAGGTTCCCTTCGCTCACCGAAGCTGCAAAAAAATCCTTATCCCATGAAAACCGTTTTTCCGATATTTTGTTCAGGTTGATCCATCGGCTCGAGTTTCTTTTAATTTCCGACACCGTTGCCGCCACGTTTTGGCCCTCTTTTAACCGGATCAGGCAATGAATATGATCCATCCAGCAGTTGACCAGATGGATTTCGATATCTTTCACGGTAGCCTGTTCAACAATCTGATCTAAAAACTGCTGACGCATTCCGTTTACCAGTATGGGTTGCTGTCCTTTTGTCCCCCAGACAACATGGACCCAGATCTTTGTGTATGACATGGTTTTTCCTGCTTAATCGGTTTAACAAGTAAAAAGTAATACGACAGGGCATTTTTTCTTGACAAATCAATAAAAAACCATTAGGTTTGTATGAGAAATTCCGGTCATCATGCGAGAATTATACCAAAAGAACAAGTTGTTCTTTCTTGTCCTTTTCACCCTTATCTTAGGATTCCTCATCTGGTATTTCCGTGAAATTGTCATCTTCATCATCATTGCAGCGGTGATATCCATCATTGGCGCCCCATTGGTGGAGGTAATGGATAAAATCAGGATTAAAAAATTCAAGCTACCCCATGCTTTCAATGTTTCGGTAACCCTGATCCTGATCCTGGCGCTGTTTTTTGGCATATTCAGCTTTTTTATTCCCCTGATCGTTAATGAAGCCGGAATGATCAGCAACATCGACATGCAAAAACTGATGGATTATTTTCGCGAAGATATTGCCTGGATCCAGTCAACCCTGATCCGTTATGGTGTAATGCCCCATGGGGCCACCATTGAATCTTCCATCAAGGAATCCATTCTGAAGATCATTGATTTCGGGATGTTTTCCAACATCATCACCTCTGTTATTTCATTTACCGGTTCATTCATCGTAACACTTTTTGCCATTCTCTTTTTATCCTTCTTTTTCCTGCTTGATCAGAATATGCTTCCCCGGTTTTTATTAATGATCTCACCCGGGAAGTACAAGGAACAGATGAAGAATGTGATGAGCCGTAGTAAAAAGTTGCTATCGCGTTATTTCATCGGGCTGATCGTCCAGATCACTCTCAATATCATCACTTATTCCCTGGCTTTATATATTGTAGGAGTGAAAAGTCCCCTTGCAATAGGCTTTTTCACCGGCATCATCATTATCATCCCTTACCTGGGAGGAATAATTTCCATGGTGGTAGGGGTTGTCCTGGGCGTTACCGGGGTAATTTCCATGGGGGAATATTCCCAAATACTACCTATGATAATCAAGATCCTGGTGGCGATGGGGATTGTGCAACTCATTGACAACAATGTTTTTGCACCACTAATCCAGGGAAAGAGCGTAAAAGCCCATCCGGTGGAAATTTTTCTGGTTGTCATTGCCGCGGCCAGCCTTGGTGGAATGCTTGGAATGGTTGTAGCAGTTCCCGCTTATGGTTTTATCAAGATCGTGGCATCTGAATTTCTCACTAACTTCAAAAAGGCACAGGGTTTACCGGAAAGAAATAAGGACAGGGAAATTCATTAAGGATTATGAATTAATTGATATTTAACGACTTAGTATTAATGTTTTTTAAATCGTAATATGGCAAAATCTGGTTTAAAAGTATTGGCAGCTGGCCTGGTGGGCATTGCTGCCGGCATCGGGATAGGGATACTCATCGCTCCTTCAAAGGGTTCCAGGACCAGGAAACGGTTAAAAAAGCAGTTCCTTGATCTCGCAGATATGGTAGAGGATAATATCTCGGGTACTGTCAATTCGGTCAAATCAGCCTTTTCGGCGGATATAGAAAAGCCTGTTGAACCTGTTGAAGATGAAACAGGCGCGAAACCAGAAGAGGAGGAAAAATAATGGAATCCGGAAAACTTTCTGATAATTTTTCGTCCCTGACGGAAAATATCAAAGACTATATTGATCTCCAGATCGATTATCTCAAACTTGCCCTGACCGAAAAGATATCCAAACTAGCCTCCTATCTTCTCATTGCAGTGATCGTTTTTATACTTGTCATGTTTCTCCTGCTATTCCTGTCATTAGCCTTCGTATTCTGGTTTGGGCAGGAAGCCGGACCTTTCTGGTTGGGAGCGCTCATCATCGCCGCTGTTTATGTTCTGGGAGGATTATTTGTCTATCTCCGCAGGGAGAAGCTATTTATCAATCCACTGGTTACCCATTTGACTAAAATACTCATGGAGGGAAACGATGAAAAAGAGTGAACGTTACCGGGTAAAAACCGATCGGATCCGGTCCCTGGAAGATATCGCCGCTGAAAAGGCAAGGCTGAAATTTGAAATACGTTTAAAAGAAGAGCATATACATAATAATTACCAGCGCATTCTGGATGCATTTACCCTTAGGAACCTGGCTTCATCCCTTGTAACAGAAATTTCAACTAATTCTTCCATCGTTTCCAAAGCAATCTCGATCGGAAAATCCTTCATAGAAAAGAGAAAAAAGAAGAAAAAAGAAAAATTATCAGGTGGCGTTTCAGGTACTTCTCTCCCGGGTCATTAATTTCAGCAGGATCATTACGGGATATTTTCTTTCAGTTCTGATCCGGAGACCTGTTAACTGGGGTTTTCCGCTGGCTGTGAGTATTGAGCCCAATAACACCTGTAATCTCCGTTGCCCCGAATGTCCTTCGGGAGTCAATGAATTGACCCGGTCGCGGGGAAATATGGGTTATCCCCGCTTTGTTTCCATCCTTGATCAGCTTTCACCTGCCCTGGCCTATCTCACCCTTTATTTTCAGGGGGAACCCTATTTGAACCCATCGTTTTTTGATTTCATCCACTATGCCCGGTCAAGGAAAATTTTTGTCAGCGCCTCAACAAACGGCCATTTCCTGGGAGAAGAAAACATCCGGAAAACGGTTGAATCCGGGCTGGACCGGCTGATTATCTCATTGGATGGGCCAGATCAGGAGAGTTACAGCGCTTATCGCGTCGGAGGTAACTTCAGGCAGGTATTACAGGGGATCCGATCCCTTGTCGACGAAAAACACCGGGTTGGAAGCAGGAACCCGAAAATCATCCTTCAGTGCCTGATATTAAGATCCAATGAAAACAGGTTGAAGGAGATCCGGAAGCTGGGAAAGGAGCTGGGCGTGGATAAAGTTGTATTTAAAACCGCACAATTCAATGATTATCAGCAGGGCCATCCAATGATGCCGGAAAACAGGAAGTATTCAAGATATTACCAGGTAGAAAAAAAATCACCGGAATTCAAAATAAAAAATCCGCTTCCAAACCGTTGTTTCCGTATGTGGAGTGGCTGTGTTTTCACCTGGGACGGGAAAGTGGTTCCCTGTTGCTTCGATAAAGATGCACAGCACATCCTTGGCGATCTGAACAGCCATACTTTTGCTGAAATATGGAAAAGTGGACCTTATCAAATGTTCAGGGGAAAAATCCTGAAAAACCGGAAATCAATTCCTATATGCACGAACTGTACGCAGACAAAGTAAATAATTAGGGATGAATTAAGAATTATGTGTGAAGTGTTACAGGTTACAGGTTTACTCACGATAATGTTTATTTTTTGGGGTGTTCGTGATTGCTGCGCAATTCAGGTTGCAGGTCTCAGGTCTCAAGTTTCAGTGAAGAGTGAACGGCCTTACAATCAAGATTTTATAAATTTCAAATAATCAATAGTCAATGGTCAATAGTCAATAGTCAATGCTCTTAGAGGTTTGTGTTAATTCAGCTGTATCCGCGATCGAAGCCCAGAAAGGAGGCGCCGACCGGGTTGAGCTTTGTGAAAATCTGCATGACGGGGGTACCACTCCCAGCTGCGGATCAATATCTTGTGCCCGTAAACATCTCTCAATCGGTCTTTTTGTAATGATCCGTCCACGGGGTGGGGATTTCCTCTATTCGAAAGATGAATTTGAAATCATGAAAGAGGATATCCGCGTGGCTAAAGAGCTGGGGGCCGACGGGGTAGCGTTTGGGATCCTTTTGCCGGACGGGGGGATAGATGTACCAAGGATGAAGGAGTTGGTTTGTTTGGCCAAGCCCATGGCGATCACCTGCCACCGGGCATTCGACATGACCCTGGATCCATTCAACGCGATGGAAAAACTTATAGGCCTAAGGGTCGACCGGATCCTTACTTCAGGGCAACAAAAAACCGCATCCGAGGGAACCGAATTGATAAGGGAGCTGATCATAAGGGCCCAGAATCGCATTATCATTATGCCCGGATGCGGGGTCAAAGAACACAACATCGTTTCGCTGGCGAGTCAAACAGGGGCGACTGAGGCGCACATCCATCTTGATAAACGGGAGCCCAGCCGGATGAAATTCAGACAGTCGTCAGTGAACATGGGCGCACCGGATCAAAATGAATTTGAATGTATTATTACAGATTGGGAAAAAATCAGAAATATAAGGAAGACCATTGACTATTGACCATTGACTATTGAAGCTTTTATCATAATTACGGTTTAAATTCTCTAATATGAAAAATTTATCCAATCTATTCATGGGCAATAACTTTCGTTATTATTTTATTTCGGTATTCCGGCATTCCGCTGTTTTGCCATCTCACTCCCGCACTCTCGCGGCTATTTTCTGGTTTGGCGTTATGCTGTTTGCCATCTCCCCTGTCCATGCTCAAATTCCGATGCCTCCCGACTGGGAAAACCCGCAATTGACGGGGATCAATAACGAGCCGGCCCACGCAACTTTTCTGCCTTATGATAAAGAGGCAGATGCCCTGAAAAACGACCGGGCAACCTCTCCCTGGTATATCCTGCTTAACGGAACCTGGAAATTCAACTGGGCGGAAAGCCCTGACAAACGTCCATTGAATTTTTATAAAGATGAATTTGATGTGAGCGGCTGGAGAAATATTAATGTCCCATCAACTATCGAGATGCAGGGATATGGTTATCCGGTCTATGTCAATTCCGGATATGAGTTCGAACATCTCATGAAACCTGATCCTCCAAAGGTCCCCCATGACTATAATCCGGTTGGGAGCTATCGTCGCGATTTTGAGATTCCTGCATCATGGAGCGGGCGACAGGTTTTTCTCCAGTTTGGGGCCGTTAAATCATTCTGCTATGTATTTCTGAACAACCAGCAGATCGGTATGGGAAAAGATGGAAAGACTCCGCTGGAATTCAATATAACCAAATATCTTAGGAAGGGCGTTAACACCCTTGGGATCGAAGTATTCCGTTGGTCGGATGGCACTTACCTTGAATGCCAGGATATGTGGCGGATGAGTGGGATCAACCGCGATGTCTATATTTACTCAACTCCGTCAGTCAGGATCCGTGACTTTTTTGCTGAAGGGGATCTTTTTTCCAATTATACCCACGGTATGCTTAAAGTAACGACCTGCATCCAAAGTATCGGGAGTGTGGCTGCGCTTCAAACGATCAATTATGGAAATAGCCAACCCAATAACGGTGACAAGGATCCGGAACCGTTGCCCCTAACCCTTGATATATCACTTTTCCAATCGGCATCATCGATCCATCCTGAATGCAGCGGATCCATTCCCCTGACCATCAAGGATGATTCCGAGGATACCCTGTACTTCGAAAAAGCCATTCCATTCCCAAAAAAATGGAGCGCTGAGATACCCAACCTCTATTATCTGGTGTTGACCCTGAAAGATGGCTCAGGGAAAACTCTTGAATCGACCGGTTGCAATATAGGTTTCAGGACATCGGAGGTTAAAAATGGCCAGTTCCTGGTCAACGGGGAACCCGTGTTGATCAAAGGGGTGAACCGGCACGAATCAGACCCGGTTACCGGACATGTCCTCTCCAGGGAACGTATGCTTCAGGATATCAAATTAATGAAAGAAGCCAACATCAATACCGTACGGACGTGTCACTATCCCGATAATCCCTATTGGTACGAACTCTGTGATGAATATGGGCTCTATGTAATTGATGAAGCAAACATCGAATCACATGGTATGGGATATCAGCCTGACCGCACCCTTGGAAATAAGCCCGAATGGATGAAGGCACATTTAAACCGGACCGAACGGATGGTTGAACGCGATAAAAACCATCCTTGTGTGATCATTTGGTCATTGGGCAACGAAGCCGGGTTTGGATGTAATTTTGAAGCAACTTACGATTGGGTCAAAAACAGAGATGACAGCCGCCCTGTCTGGTACGAGAGGGCCGGGCAGAGCGCCTGTACCGACATTGTTTGTCCCATGTATTGGACCCCACAGGGTTTGGAATGGTATGGCTATGCCCGTCAGATACGTCCGCTGATCATGTGCGAATATGCGCACGCCATGGGCAACAGCACTGGAAATTTCCAGGATTATTGGGATGTGATTGAAAAATACCCACAACTTCAGGGTGGCTGTATCTGGGATTGGGTTGATCAGGGACTTTATGCCGTTGATGGAAATGGAAAGCCATACTGGGCGTTTGGAGGGGATTATGGGCCAAAAAACGTTCCCAGTGATGGGAATTTTATGTGTAACGGAATTGTTTTTCCCGACCGGAAACCTCATCCCGGATACTGGGAAGTTAAAAAAGTATACCAGTATGTCAAATTTATCCCTTCAGATATCAAATCATTGAAGTTTGATATAAAGAACAATTATGATTTTTATAACCTGTCTAATACAGTCCTTTTCTGGGAGATAACCGGTAACGGAAAGATCATGGCACAAGGCAAGGTAAGCTCCTTTACCCTGAATCCCGGGGAAATAAAATCCATAGATCTGGCGGCATATAAACCGCCGGTACTGACCGGGACTGAATATTTCCTCAATGTTTACCTGAAGACAACAGCAAAGTCGGGTTTGCTGGAATCAGGGCATATTCTTGCATCAGAGCAGTTCCCGGTTCCCTGGAACCTTTCATCAGAAGGGGCCCCGGTGATCGGACTATCCCACGCCGATCCGGGCCCAACTGTTTCTCCTACATCGCAACTTAGTAGCAACAGCACGGCAAATCAGATTGAGATCACCGGAAAAGATTTCAATCTGACATTTGATAAAACAACCGGGACCATTTCGTCCTATGTATTTCAGGGAACTGCGCTCATCCTTCGCGGCCCGCTCCCCAATTTCAGGAGGGCGCCAACCGATAACGATATCGGGAACCGTATGCCTGAACGGTGCAAAGTATGGTTTAATGCCAGCGAAAACCGGACCGTTTCCTCTGTCGAAATAAAGAATGCCGGGGCCCAGGCGATGGAAGTTGCTATTAAATACGATTTGCCGGGAAATATTGCCAAAGAATCGGTTACTTATAAGGTTTATCCCACAGGGGAAATCAAAGTTTCGTCAACCCTCTTCCCGGCAGAGACGGAATTACCGGAATTGCCGCGGTTCGGGCTCAACCTGCAGCTCCCTCCTGAGTTTGTCAATATCAGCTGGTATGGACGCGGCCCCATGGAAAATTACTGGGACCGCAAAACGGCTGCTTTTGTCGGGTTTTATCAAAGTACTGTGGCAGACCAGTTCACGCCATATGTTCGTCCGCAGGAAAACGGGTACAAGACAGATGTCAGGCAGGTCGCCCTGGATAATGGAAAAACCGGACTTATCTTTTACGGGGACCCCTTATTATGTTTCAGCGCCCTTCCTTATACTTACGACGATATGAAAGGGTTTTTCCAGGGCGGAAAGCATCTTAATGACCTGAAAAAGAATTCCTTTATTGATCTTAACATCGATTACAGGCAGATGGGAGTAGGAGGCGACGACAGTTGGGGGGCCCGCACCCATACACAGTACACCCTACCCGCAAAAGAGTATAGCTATTCCTTCTGGATGAAACCGTTTGTAAAATAAGGAAGCGGTAGGATTACTGTGATAACTGAAGGATAGTATCATCCATTTTATCACAGGACAATGATGATCAATGAATTAAATGATTCTTCGGGATAATCGGGTGAAAAAGTTATACCCCCGGAATTAAATTTATATTGCAAACGGGCAAGATAGGTTCCGGCATCAACTCCCTGGATCAAAAATGAAAATCCCCCGGGTAAAATATTCCTGTTACCCTGTGGAAAAGTCATGAATTTCGGATTCGAAAAGGTTTCGTTTATACCTACCCGCCAGAAAATAGATGGTGAATTGAATTCATAAGGATGTGAAAAATTAAAAATGAACAGGATATTGCTGCTGTCCTTTCCTACTGTGATGTTTTTAGTCATATAATCGGCCCATTCTGTGGAAGAAATTGTTTCCTGGATATTGTTTTCCACCAGGTATATCCTGGGGCTTGCCACAAGTATCCCGGAAATTTTTGCATCGCCCGCAACTTCCAGCTTGGCTTCCGGAGTGTTTGTCCCGATCCCTACCCGACCGGTACCATAAGTGATATTTGAATCAATAGTAGTCCACTGACTATTGACAGCAATCCATTCAGGTAGCGACGGGGTCCCTGTATTGGAATAATACCGGTTATCATCAGTGCAAAAAACGAGAAGACCGGTTGCAGGATTATTGATGTTATCCCTTTCGCTAATAATCATGCGGGGAATAAGCATCCCTTTTGTAGTAGATTTAACATCGAGCATAGCTGATGAATCGGGAGAAGTGCCATCAGCATTTACAGCAACCTGAGAGAGCAGAAAACTGTTGCTGAATAAAACCATAACGACGAAAAAGAATAATTTTTTCATACTTTAATAATATTTAAAAGTAGGTTATGACAGAGGATTATTAAATATATAGCTGGTTCTTAATGATTTTGGCAATCTCCGAACTGTAGTAAGATCTTACATTTATCCTATATATCCCTACCGGTTGTCCCGATAAGGATAACTGCCGTTTGTTTTCACCCTCCATGGTTTGCTGGAGGATGGGTTTTCCGTTCATGTTATAGATCGCCACATAAACCACGGGTAAATTTTCATCCTGGTTGAGTTCAAGGATGATATAATCGGTGGTGGGGTTAGGATAAATCATTATCCACTGATTTTTTTGATTTTCCCCCAATGAAAGTAATTCCTTTTCCGGATTTTCGACCAGTGCGTTATAGATAGAGCCGCAATAGGTTGCAGTGGTTGTTATATAGGCATGCAAATAACCCCCGCTATTAACTTTTGTTGCGCCAAGCAATAATATGTTATTCCCTGCTACCAGTGTGGCGCTACCATTGTTTTCCACGACAAGAGTATTGCCATTGCCTGCTACCGTCAGCGTCTGTGTGGCATCAAAACAATTACTCGTTCCATCCGGAATGGTTATATTGACAAGATCCTGGTTTTCGGGCGGAGTTGTACTCTTTACCCCGGTAAATGAGCTGAACGAGTTGATACCAATGGCCGAAAGGATATGAGTGTCGGAATTGGTAAGCGCATAAGTAACCCAGGGCAACGGATCTACTTTGGTGCAGGAGATCTTATTTTCAGTGCCTGTTACATCCGCAATTACATATTGGAAGTTTGCATTGCAGGTGAAGCCAATGATCCCTGATTGGGTGATGGTCCAGTAGCGGTTGAGATAGTTGCCTGTAATGTTTGCGTCGGGGTATTTTTTGTTGACCAGGGAAATCCCAATATAGTTTCCACTCGAGAAGGTCCCACCGGAAAAAGATAATGTAACCGAAGAATATTCAGCTGTCCCGGTATTATCGCCCACTGGGAATGTAAAACTGTCTGAAAATCCCGGAGCGAACTCCTTCTGTAATTCTCCGCTTCCGGTCACGATGATCATGATCATAGAAGATGGGGTTCCTGATATAGTCGCCGATGGGCCAAGGAGCAAATTGCTGCTACCCAGATCAACCCGGCCATTGGTCAATGCCAGCGTACCATTGACATTTGTACTTCCGCCAATAGTGATCCCTGTGGAATTGTCCACAGTGAGGTTTTGAATAATATTCTCCCCGTTTATTGCCTGGGAGTTTGTGCCGGAAGATACAACCGTACCTGAGCCTATAGCGTTGGATACGGCATTTTCATTGGTTAAATCTTTCTTAAGGATCATGATTCCGGCGTTGTCCAGTGTCGTACCGCTTTGAATAACCATGTTATTGACTGAGACGATGGTGGTACATAGAGACACTTTAAGTGTCGTTCCACTGGTGACTACATTATCTGCAATGGTTGGGGGAATCGAAAAACAAAGGCAAAGAATAACTAACCAGTACTTTAACGATTGGATAATCCTCATATCCATAAAAAAAGAAAAACGATCTTTCATCTCTTAAAAACTTAAAATTGAGCTAACTCCGAAAAGCCAAATTTTTCATTTTACCATGAAGATGCGAAGACGCAAATATATCATATCCAATTATTTACAATTTTGCGCCTTAGCGACTTGGCGGTGAAAAGTAGTTTTCGGAGTAGACCCAAAATTGTAACATCAACAAACTGACAATACAGTATTTAACAAATATACATTAAAATGATGGAATTCATTCATTAATGGAAATTTTTTTCTGGGCGCAATGAATCTCCTCGCCGCAAGCATCGAGGTATCTCCGGGAATTATTTCTCATTCGTCGCAAGCGACGGGAAACTTACCCGGAGAGATTAAAAAATTTGAATCGGGAATAAAATGGAGATACAGGGATTATCTGTTCTTTGGAACAAGGAACTTGTTATAAAGTAATAATCCAATGATGATCAGCATGCCTATCATACTGAATGTCAACCATAACATGGATGGTTGATTCATCCTATCAACATACAAAACATGAAGCCAGGCTCCCAGGATCTCTCCCACGCCGCTTCCTATTACGCCATAAAGAAAAGGGTATCCCAGGTATAACGCTTTTTTATCATCCGGAGCTATGAGCCCGATGTAGGCAATGAACTTTGGGTGGGTGGTCATTTCGCCCAGTGTATGAGGATCATTCAGCTGAAAACAGTCACATAGGCGGAAGAAAAACCAAGTCCCTCGTCATTTTTTAATAAAACCAGGTAAGCCGATAACACGGACATGACGCCGTAATAAGGGCGCCGTTCGAAAAATTCCATGGAAACAGCGGTCCGGAAATTCCCGGGGAATGAAGTAAATCCAGGTTTGGTATTGGTCGAAGAGATACAACAGGATTGATGAATCCTTGCGAAAGTACCGAAAAAACCCGTACTTTTGGACAACAGTGAGAAATGAAAGAAATTGTTGAAAAACAAAAAATCAAATAACCAATGAATAATGAAAATCAACAACTCAGATATGTCCCTAAGTAAAGTTACCCATATTTTGTATCCTGCTTTGATTACAACGCTGCCACGTCAAAGGACAATCAGGAACCTCCTTTATTTTTTTTTCATGATTTTCGTACCCATGAATATGATGGCCATTGAACCGGGTGGGATAAAAGGGCCTTCGGTTATTCCAAAACCGGTAAAAATGAAACTGCTTAGGGGAAATTTCATTCTGGATCAGGATACGCGTTTGATCATTGCCGGCAATAATCAGGAAGTATCGCATATTTCGGGTCTCTTTTCGGATTGTGCGAAAAATGCCGGGTGTCCTTTATTACCGGACAAAACCGGAGAAAAACCTGTCAAGGGGACGAAAGTTGTTATTTTTACCCTGAAAGATACAGGGAAGGGAACTAATCCCGAAAGCTATGAATTACAGGTAACGCCCAAACAAATTCTTGTCCGGGCCGGGACTGCACAGGGATTGTTTTATGGAATGCAAACATTGCTACAGTTGATGCCTGCGGATTTCTTTGTGCCAGATCAGGCCGACCATAGTAAAAGCTATACTATTCCCTGTATTGCCATTAAAGACCAGCCGCGATATTCATACAGGGGTATGCATCTTGATGTTTCCCGCCATTTTTTTCCGAAAGATTTTATAAAAAGATACATCGACCTGATCGCCCAATATAAAATGAATACTTTTCACTGGCATCTTACCGATGATCACGGTTGGCGGATCGAGATCAAAAAATATCCGAAACTGACAGAAATTGCCGCATGGCGCGTTGATCATGAAGATCTTCCATGGAATGGACGCCCGGCTCAAAAACCAGGAGAAAAAGCCACTTACGGAGGGTACTATACCCAGGACGATATCCGCGAGATTGTGAAATATGCCGCTGACCGTTACGTAACCATCATTCCTGAAATAGAAATGCCGGCCCATTCCGTGGAAGTCCTGGCTGCCTACCCGCGGTTATCCTGCAAAGGTGGGCCATTTACGGTCCCTTCCGGAAGTTATTGGCCCGATCTTGATATTTTTTGCGCCGGGAACGATTCTGTTTTCACTTTCCTGCAGGATGTTTTGACAGAGGTAATGGAATTATTTCCATCTCAATACATCCATATTGGCGGAGATGAAGCAGATAAGGCCAATTGGAAACAATGCCCAAAATGTCAGGCAAGGATCAAGTCAGAAGGGCTGAAGGATGAAAATGAACTTCAAAGTTATTTTATTAAAAGGATCGAAAAATTTATTGTATCCAGGGGCCGTAAGGTGATTGGATGGGATGAAATTTTAGAAGGCGGGCTCCCCCCTGAAGCTACCGTGATGTCCTGGCGGGGGGTCGAAGGAGGAATTGCTGCGGCACGGCAAGGCCATGACGCGATCATGACCCCTGGTTCGTTTTGCTATTTTGACCATTACCAGGCCGATCCACGGTTTGAGCCGAAAGCCATCGGTGGTTTTACCACCCTGAAAAAAGTTTATTCATATAACCCAACGCCCGGTGAACTCAATCCGGAAGAAGCCAAACATATCCTCGGGGCCCAGGGAAATGTCTGGGCCGAATTCATCCCTACGCCTTCTCAGGCCGAATATATGGCAGTGCCACGCATGATCGCGTTGGCCGAAGTCTTATGGTCGCCTGAAAAATCACGTACCTGGGATGATTTCCGGAGCCGGATGGCGACGCAATACCAACGGCTCGACGACATGAAAGTGAATTACAGTAAGGGATCTTTCCGGGCGGAAATAAACACCATTACTGATAAAAAAACGAATGTGACCAGGGTGGCGCTCGGATCGGAGCAATGGGATGTCCCTATTCATTATACCATCAACGGGGATGATGTTAAAGCCACTTCGCCCCTTTATACCGGCCCATTTGAAATCAAACGGAACGGGATCATTCGCGCCGGCCTTTTTGTGGATGGGAAATTGAAGGAAACGACGACGGACATACCATTCCTTTTTCATCTGGCCATCGGGAAACCGTTAAAATACCTGTCTGGTTATTCTTACCGGTACCCGGCTTCGGGGCCCGGAGCATTGGTTGATGGACTGCGCGGTTCTATCAGTCATCGCGATGGGATGTGGCAGGGATTCCTTGGCAATGATCTGGAGATCATTATCGACCTTGGAAAAGAAGTTCCTGTCAACACGGTTCAAATGAATTTTCTTCAGAACCAGCGAAGCTGGATATTTTTACCTGTTTTGGTTGAATATTCGCTATCTTCTGATGGTAAACGTTACCACTCCATCAACGAGGTTCCCAATGCTATCCCACCCAAGGAAGAGCAGACTTTTATCCAGCCTTTCAATATACAATTTATGCCTGATACCAAAGCAAGGTATGTAAAGGTGAAGGCAAAAAATCTGGGAAAATGTCCCTCCTGGCATGAAGGTTCAGGGCAGGATTGCTGGATGTTTACCGATGAGATCGTGGTGTACTGATCATACGGTCATTATATCTTTCTCCTTGGTTTCGAATATTTTATCAACTTTTATAATAAAATCATCGGTAATTTTCTGTATTTCGGTCTCCAGTTTATCGACTTCATCTTCGGGAATGCCGTCTTTTTTTAATTTTTTGGCAGTCTCATTCGCGGTCCGGCGTATATTACGAATACCGATCCTGGCATTTTCTGCTTCTATTTTTGCTTTTTTAACCAGGTCCCGACGTCTTTCTTCGGTCAGAGGGGGAACAATGATCCGGAGTATTTCTCCCTCATTTTTCGGGTTGAATCCTAAATTAGCCGCCTGGATGGCTTTATCAATAAGTCCGAGCACGTTTTTATCCCAGGGTTGAACGATGATCTGGCGGCCGTCGGGAGTACTGACATTGGCTGTTTGTTCAATGGGGGTCATGACTCCATAATAGTCGATCTTTACCCCATCCAGCATCTGTGCGCTGGCTTTCCCGGCCCTTACTTTTTGGAGTTCCTTTTCCAGATGCTGAACAGTGAGGTTCATACTTTCTTTCGTCTCTTCCAGCGTAAATTCTATCTCTTCATTCATAGGATGTATTGCTATAAGTTATTATGTTTGGAGGCTTGATTTGCATCCTTATCTGTCATCCGTCATCCCTGCGTAACGAATGTCCCGATTTTTTCGCCATCCATCAGCCTTTTCAGGTTCCCTTGTTCATTCATATTAAAGACATAGACGGGAAGGTTGTTTTCCTTGCAAAGGGTAAATGCCGTAAGGTCCATGATTTTTAATCCTTTCCGGTAAACTTCATCAAACGACAGGGCATCGTATTTCACCGCGGATGGATCTTTTTCAGGATCTGTGGTATAAACACCATCTACCCTGGTCCCTTTGAGTAAAGCATCTGCCCCGATTTCGAGGGCCCGTAGCGCCGAAGCGCTATCGGTGGTAAAAAACGGATTTCCCGTACCACCGGCAATGATCACAACATATCCTTGTTCCAGGTAACCGATGGCTTTACGCCGGTCCATGGCCTCACAAACCGGGGATACAGCAAGCCCGGAAAGAAGCTTTGCGTGTATTCCGATCGTTTCCAGCGCTGCCTGGATGGCCATGCTGTTGATCAGGGTAGCCAGCATGCCCATATAATCCCCCTGTACCCTATCCATGCCGACCCCTACACCCTGGAGGCCACGGTAAATGTTACCGCCACCGATCACAATGGCTACCTGTACCCCGCTTTCTGCAACCGATTTTATTTCAGAAGCATAACAACCCAACCTTTCAGGATCAATACCATAACCCTGTTTGCCTTCCAGCGCTTCACCGGAAAGCTTCAAAAGAATACGTTTAAACATCGCCATTCCAGATGGTTTTAAAACTCAAAGTTCAAAATTAAAAACAAAATCATCACGTCAATAGCTAATTTCCTCCTGTTCCATGGCAATTCTTATATTTCTTCCCGCTACCGCATGGACATGGATCATTGCGGCCGACTTTCTTTTCGACCTTGACCGGTTGAGGCTTAGGTTTTTCCTGGGTATTTGAATTAGCCTGTGAAAGTAAGTCAGAACGTTCTTCCTTCATACGGGACCGGTCCATCCGTCTCGGTGCCTGGGCTTCCTTCACGGTTTCGGTCTGCATGGGGACATCGGCTTTGATCAGGAAGGAAGTGATCTCTTTATTCGTACGTTGAACCATGGCCTTGAACAATTCGAAGGATTCGAATTTATAGATCAGCAAAGGATCCTTCTGCTCATAAGCTGCATTCTGGACCGATTGTTTCAGGTCGTCCATCTCGCGGAGATGGTCTTTCCATGCATTGTCGATCATGCCAAGAACAATCCCCTTTTCGATGGAGAGGATTACTTCTTTTCCCTGGTCTTCATAAGCTTTACGAAGATTCGCGACCGCCTGCATGGTTTTCAATCCATCGGTTACCGGGATGGCAATATTTTCATACCGGGTATCATTCTCAAACACGTTACGTATTACCGGGAAGGTCTTCATCGCGATCAGCTCACATTTCGATTTATACCGTTTATAAATCTGGTTATATAACCGGTTTACCATTTCATCGGCGCTGAGTGTCCCAAAATCCGACTCGGGAATGGGGGAATCCGACGCAAATTCTTTAAGAAGATCATATTTGAACGAGGTAAAATCCCTTTTTTCAACTGTATCCAGGACAATGGTTTCACAGACGTCATAGATCATGTTCGAAATATCTACTGCAAGGCGGTCGCCAAACAAAGCGTGATGGCGTTTTTTGTAGATGACTTCACGCTGTATGTTCATGACGTCGTCATATTCAAGCAACCGTTTACGGATCCCGAAGTTGTTTTCCTCTACTTTTTTCTGAGCGCGTTCAATGGATTTGGTGATCATCGAGTGCTGGATCACTTCCCCATCCTGGATCCCCATCCGGTCCATGATTTTGGCAATTCTTTCGGATCCGAACATCCTCATCAGGTCATCCTCTAATGAAACAAAGAACTGAGAACTGCCCGGGTCGCCCTGACGACCGGCCCGGCCACGTAACTGACGGTCAACGCGACGAGATTCATGCCTTTCTGTACCGATGATGGCCAACCCCCCGGCTTGTTTTACGCCTGGTCCCAGCTTGATGTCGGTACCACGGCCCGCCATGTTGGTGGCAATGGTCACCGTCCCGGCACGCCCTGCTTCTGCAACAATATCTGCTTCCCGCGCATGTAACTTGGCGTTCAATACATTATGAGGGATGTTTTTACGTTTGAGCATCCGGCTTAACAATTCTGACGTTTCAACAGAGGTAGTTCCAACCAGCGCGGGCCTTCCTTGTTCAACCAGCTTCTCAATTTCATTGATGACCGCATTGAATTTTTCGCGTTTGGTCTTATAAACCAGATCTTCCCGGTCGTCGCGAATAACCGGTTTATTCGTCGGGATCACCACAACGTCTAATTTATAAATATTCCAGAATTCACCCGCTTCAGTCTCAGCAGTCCCGGTCATACCAGCCAGTTTCTTATACATCCTGAAATAATTCTGTAAGGTAATGGTCGCATAGGTCTGGGTAGCTGCTTCGATCTTCACACTCTCTTTGGCTTCAATGGCCTGATGCAGGCCATCGCTGTAACGACGTCCTTCCAGGATACGACCGGTCTGTTCATCCACGATTTTCACTTTATTATCCATCACCACATACTCGACGTCTTTTTCAAACAAAGCATAAGCTTTAAGCAACTGGTTCACAGTATGGACACGTTCAGTCTTGACGGAATAATCGCGCAACAGGGAATCTTTTTTCTCAATCTTTTCCAATTCCGACAATTTCTCACGTTCAATGTCGGCAATGACCGACCCGATATCGGGTAATATATAAAATGTAGGATCTTCGTAAGATTCTGTAAGTAAGTCAATCCCTTTATCGCGCAATTCAACGGTGTTGTTTTTCTCATCGATCACAAAATAAAGTTCGTCATCGATGATATGCATATTCTTAGCCTGTTCCGCTAAATAAAAATTTTCGGTTTTCTGCATCAGCGCCCTCATCCCGGGTTCACTGAGGAATTTAATCAATGCTTTATTTTTCGGCAGGCCATGAAAAGCCCTGAACAATTGTTCCCCACCCCTCCGGAAATTTTCTTCGTTTTTGGGATCCTCCGTCAAGGCTTTCGCCTCAGCTAAAAGTTTGGTAACCAGGTTTTTCTGAGCATTATAGAGCTTTGTGACGTTGGGTTTCAGGTCGTCGAACAGTTGGTTTTCCCCTTTGGGAGTAGGGCCAGAAATGATCAATGGTGTCCGGGCATCATCGATCAGCACGGAGTCCACCTCATCCACGATGGCATAGTTATGGGGCCGCTGTACCAGTTCTTCAGGGTTGCTGGTCATGTTGTCGCGCAGGTAGTCAAAACCAAATTCGTTGTTGGTCCCATAAGTGATATCGGCTAAATAAGCATCGCGACGGGCCTGTGAATTGGGCTCGTGACGGTCGATGCAATCCACTTTTAAACCATGGAATTCGAACAGCGTCCCCATCCATTCCGAGTCGCGTTTAGCCAGATAATCATTGACTGTAACGATATGGACCCCCTTACCGGGAAGGGCATTAAGGTACATGGGCAAAGTTGCGACCAGTGTTTTTCCTTCACCGGTGGCCATTTCAGCAATTTTTCCTTCGTGGAGGACGACCCCGCCAATAAGTTGGCAATCATAATGGACCATATCCCATTTGATCATGTTACCGCCGGCCATCCAGCTGTTTTTATACCGGGCAATATCGCCAGTAATTTCAATACTGTCTTTCCTGGCGGCAAGGTCACGGTCATTTTGTGTTGCCGTGACTTCCACATACTCGTTCTCAAAGAAACGACGGGCCGTATCTTTCATAACTGCAAAAGCTTCCGGGAGGATTTCAAGCAGTACTTCCTGGGTCAATTCATAACTTTCCTTTTCAAGATGATCAAGTTCGGCATAAAGTTTTTCCTTTTCGTCGATCCCGATGTCGTCGGAATCGAGTTTTTCTTTTAACAATCCTATCTCCTTTTCTTTCCCGGCGATGTGTTCATTGATCCTACGTTTAAACTCCAGGGTTTTTTCGCGGAGTCCATCATTCGAAAGGGTAATTATGGTCTCATAAGCCTCCAGGGCCTTCCTGACCAAGGGGTCGATGGCCTTTATATCCCGTTGTGATTTATTTCCAAGGAGTTTTTTAAAAATATCTATCATGGTTTTCTTTTATTCTTTTATCAGTTGATTTATTTGAGCCTCCAGGTCCCCGCTGGGCGATCCGGCAGGGTACCTGAAGATTTTTCCCTCGCTGTCAATCAGGACAAACAGCGGATAAGATCTTACTTCATAATCAATAAGCGTTTCCAACCGGTCCCCGATGTTGGCAAAATCCCACGTGTAATCCTTTTTCAAGTTGATGAAAAGGATCATCTTACTGAGATATTTATCCGCCGAAATACAGAGGAACGGGAGCTGAACTTTATATTTCTCATAGAGGGGGACCATCAGATCCAATTCCGTCAGGCATTCCTCGCACCAGGTGGTCCAAAAGCACAAAAGGAGAGGTTTTCCACGGTAATTCTTCAGGGAAATTTCCTTCCCGTTACGGTCTGTCAGGGTGAATTCCGGCGCTTCGCTCCCGGGCGTCAGCCGGTTGAGAAAACAGAGGATGTTGGCAGCGACTTCCCGGCTTCCCGGATTGGCAGCATTGAGCTGTATGGTTTGCAACACCGAAATGACGGCCTTCTGATCATAGCCTGCCAAAGAATAAAATTCCATCAATCCTTTCAGTAAAACCAGTTCCCTGAGCTGATCGTTTTTCAGAATCGTATCGGTAGCCAGGGCATTCATCATTGCTTTCACCGGATCCGGAGTGGTCAAGAGGGGCCTGAAGTCGATCTTATGAAGGGGGATCGAAGTGACCGTGATATATTTCGAAAAATAATTGTTGAAAAAATCCATATACTCCGGGTTCTCATAAAGTACAGGCTTATCGATCAGATATTTACGGGCTAACTGGGCGGCGTTGTAATATTGCGACATTTGTTCCAGCGATGCCAGTTTATACGTGATATAACCGGTAAAATAAGGATTTTCAACAAGGCCGAACTCCCGGTCCAGGGTCACCCTGAGACTGTCGATACGGCCCTTTTTACGATCGCGGTAAAGGGCATTAAAATTGTCCAATAAGAAAGAGTTATAGATGCTGTTGAATTTCCCGATGAGGGTATTTAGCTCATTGGGGCTGGCATTCCGGAAGGTTACCTCCAGGTTTTGCGACTGGATAAAAGGATCGGTTTCCGAATAATCGTCATAGTTCATGGGGCTGATCTGGAGATCATATTTTTTCCCTGGTTCCAGAAATATTTCCGCTGTATGGAAATTGATCGAGAGGGTGGCGTCCGTTGTTTTGCTAAGTTTCAGGGACACAGAAAATTTGCCGGTCATATCCACTTCAGCGGTTGACAATAGCTTGTCAATGTTGGTCAAACCATCGCCAGAAACAGTGATCCGGATCCGTTTTCCTTCAGCTCCCGCGGCAGCGCCAAAGATTTGTGTATCCTGAGAGAATAACATGACAGGGAATGCCAGAAATGCAAAAAACAGAAATAATGTCTTATTAAGTGAATACACAACAATCCTTTTGAATGGACAAAGGTAAGAAAAAGCTTCCACTCATCTCCCATCTCCCATCTCCTATCTCTCATCCCCTTTTCCTGATCTCAACCGCTATCCCTTTCGGCACAAACTGCTTTACATCACCCCCATTGCGTATAATATCCCGAACAATGGATGAACTCAACGAAGCATATTCCGGCTCACAAAGCAGGAAGACGGTCTCAATATCCGGAACCATCAGCCGGTTCATCTGGCCGATACCCCGTTCGAATTCAAAGTCAGCGGCGGTCCGTAACCCGCGCAGGATATATCCCGCGTTGGCTTCTTTGCAAAAATCAACCGTGAGCCCCGAATATGTTGTGATTTCAATTTTAGGTTCGCGGTTAAAAATTTTCCGGAGCCATTCAACCCTTATATCCAATGGGAAAAAGGAATTTTTCTCCGCATTCCCGCCAATGGCCACAATCACCTTGTCGAAGAGCGGGACCGCGCGACGGATGATGGATTCATGGCCGCGCGTAACGGGATCAAAAGAACCCGGGAAAACAGCGGTTCTGTTCATGAGATGAAAATTAATCGCTACAAATGTAATGAAAATGGAAAGGGGTTTTCAATCATCCTTCACACACCTGACAGATAAACCACTTTTAATGTTGCCTTCCGTGTGACCAACGTGCATCGCATTATAATACAGGAAATAACCGATGGCTGTTTGCGGACCAGCTCCGGGACTGGCTGTCCAAAAGTTTCCATATTGTCCTATGAAATTAAAGGAACCATTCACACCGCTCCGGCCTCCACCGGGTAACGCGGTAAACCTGCTTGTATTGCTGGCTTCGCTGTTGGGGTCCCACCAGTGATCAAATCCTTCTTCTTTCATCTTTCCACCAGCAATATCCTGACCACCTAAAAAATTTAAAAGGTTTTGCCATTCTTCATCATCCGGGACATGCCATCCCAGCGGACAAAGCCGGTTTGAGCTATGAACAGCATACCAATTATAAAGATTGCCATAAACCGGGACATTATTGGTGTCGTTATTATAGTTACAATAAGCCCCTGAAATTTGATTTTTCCATAACCGGGTGGTATCTCCTGTTATGGAGTCAGTTATAATGGGGATTTCCTCCCCGGTTGCATAACGGGTCGTCTTCAGGTTTTCAATAGTCCAGGTACTGTGCCGTACAATTTTCAAAACGTCTAACCAATAATAGGTCATGGTATGATAGACGTTTCCGTCCAGATCTATCATGGTATTGATAGTATCCGGAACGGTTGAGACCATGATCAGGTTGCCAAAAGTCGTTAAATCCTCGGTTTTTGCATAAGCCCTCACAAAATACGCTGTACCGGCATGAAGGGGGCTGATCGTACTGGAATAGGGACCATCCCCAACGCCATCGGAAGTAAACCGTTTTTTTGAACCGAATAAATTAGTGTCTGAGAAATCATAGGTAATAAAAGTTACAGAATCCCATACTACCCCCCGTTTGGTCACCGCGGAAGCGCCGGAAGAAGTTACCGTGCCACCGGTTTCAATCAAGGTATCGGTAACTGAAGTTGGGTCATGGGTAATGACATCCGGGGGTAAGTTAATCTCTTTTTTACAGCCCAGGATCAGGATCAACGCTATGGCGCCCATGAAGGTAATATGCTTGACTGTTTTTTTCATCTGGCTGAGCTTATTTTACACCATTGATCCCATGATAATTATTCAAAGGTCAGGGAGAGTTGAAATATTTTTGAATTCAGTTTATCAATTGATTCGGTATATATCGTACCATCGCGGGTCAACATATCATTCAAGCCGTACATCATTTTTAACTCGACCCCCAGTTTAAACCATTCATTGTAAAAATCAAAACCGACACCTCCCTGAAGGTAAAAATCACTTTTTCCGAATTTAACGATCCGATCGGTATTCTTTTGTTCCCGTTTTTTGGCATTGGAGGAGAGATCAAGCGAGTACATTGCCCCGGCCATCAGATAAGGCCGGAAATTGTTGTAGCGGACAGCCTTGAATTTAAATTCCAGTGGAAAATTGATATAGGTTGAGGGAACTTCTTTTTTTATCTCTTCATGTTTAACATCCATCTCCATGGTACTGAAATTCATATAATAAGTTTCGAGGGAATAGGCAATCTCTCTCGACCCATAAATAAAAGAGGGGACAAAACGCAGATTAAAATGATTACCCAAACGCAGATCACCAATGATACTGACTGTAAATCCAAGCCCGTAATTGCATGATACGGCTAACACCTTGGCATAATCAGGCGCAGGAGAAATATCAGGGATTTCTTCATCACCTTGAAAAACCCTGGTGCCAAGATCAGGCGCTGGTTTTATAGAAACAAAAAGTTGATTGAGCGCCAGGGCAAACCCAAAATGAAGGACTTCGTTATCGTAAGCAGGCATATTAAGCACAACCTTGCGCTGACTCTTGACAGAAACGGGAAGAATAAGGGCAACCGTGACCAGGAACAGGACGAGAGAACGCTCAATTTTCAAGGAAATGCAGAAATTTAATAAGAAGAGATAACGCAGGTTTTGCTGATTTATTTTTCAGCGGAGCAGCGCTATGCCCTCCGTGTCCGGTATTATTATTTTTCAGCCATGTAAATCGAAGCAATACCAGCGGTCAGATTGTACTGTTTCTCGTTCCTGAGACCAACACTTCTGAGGATATCCCGGAAATCGTTCCCTGATGGAAAAGCCGCCACCGATTCGGGCAAATACCGGTAGGCCCGTGAATTCCCGGAAACCAGCCGCCCAACGGCAGGAATGATAAAACGGGAATAGAAATGATAGAGTTGTTTCATGGGAAAACAGGAAGGATGCGAAAATTCCAGGATCAGCATGATACCCCCGGGGCGGAGTACCCTTTTCATTTCGGTCAGGCCCAGCGCCAGGTTCTCATAGTTCCTGACCCCGAACGCCACGGTAATGGCATCGAACGCATCATCAGGAAAAGGCAACGAGGAAGCATCCGCACATTGCAGGTTAACCCTTGCCTCCAATCCCTTTCCAGCGATCTTTTTCCGACCAATTTCCAGCATTTTTTCTGCAATATCAACGCCGGTAATTTTCGCAGGTCCCGCCTGTGCGATGGCAATGGCAAGGTCACCCGTTCCGGTAGCTACATCCAATACCAAAGAAGGGTTATGGGATTTCAGTAACCGGACCAGCTTTTTCCGCCAGAGAAAATCAACCCCGAATGAAAGCAAGTGGTTCAGAAAATCATATTTCGGTGAAATATCATCGAACATATCCCGGACCAACTCTCTTTTTGAGACAGAAACCATATATAAAAATGAGGATGTGCTGATGTGCTGATGTGCTGATGTGCTGATGCAAACCAAGCCTTCCAGGTTTTTCGGAGCGTAAAACGCCTTGGCGAATTGAAGGTTTTAAGCGCCTAACTGGAGCCGTTTGAATCCGGTAACGGTCAAATCCTTGTCGTTGTCAGCGACATATTGACGGACGGTCTTCTTTGAATCTTTCACAAAATCCTGGTTCATCAGGGTCATTTCCTTGAAGAATTTCTGGAGTTTTCCCTGGGCGATTTTTTCCAGCATTGCTTCCGGTTTTCCTTCCTGACGGGCCTGGTCCTTACCGATTTCAAGTTCCCTGTCTATCACCTCCTGAGGGACAAATTCCTTATCCACGGCAACAGGGCTCATGGCAGCGACCTGCATGGCTAATTCGTGGCCGATTTCCTGAACGTTCCTGGCATCGGCTTTATCCATCCCGATGATGGTAGCCAGACGGTTCCCGAAATGGTTATAAGCAAAAGTAACCGGTGCTTCGATCACTTCGTAATGTGAAATCTGGATCTTCTCACCGGTTTTACCCAACAGTTCGTCCAGTTTTTGTGTAACGGTGATGTCTCCGATCTTCATGGGCATGAGCTCAGCAACGGTGTGCAGCCGATGGCCCAGGGCCAGGTCAAGAATGTTTTTCGAAAAGCTGATGAAATCTTCTGTTTTTCCAACGAAATCGGTTTCACAGTTCACCATGATAACGGCGGCAAAGGTTTTATCCTCGGTTGTTTTAGCTATCACATAACCTTGATTGGCATCGCGGTCAGCGCGTTTACCGGCAATCTTCTGTCCTTTTTTACGAAGGTAATCAATGGCTTTGTCAAAATCGCAGGCTGTTTCCTGTAAAGCTTTTTTGCAATCCATCAACCCTGCACCGGTCAGCTGGCGTAATTTATTTACATCTGCGGCAGTTATATTCATAAAAAAAATTAGATTAGTAAAGCGTTAAATTTTAATTATTTCTTATTGCTCCTTCCGGCTGGTTTGCTGATGCGTTTCCGGGCAGGTTTTGCTTTTTCTTCGGCAGTTGGTTCAATTCCCTTCATTTTGGAGACCTTGGTATCTACAAAATCTTTCTTGACGATTTTGATACCATCTTCATCAACTTCCTCTTCCTCGATATCATCCAATACTTTTGACCGTACGTTGAAATCGGTTTCTTCTCCTTCACCGCGTTCGTCGTCGGCTGCTTTCTTATCGCGGTCGAGTTTGCGTTCCATCAGGCCTTCTTCCATGGCCCTGATCATCGTATCAACGATCAGGGAGATGGATTTGGAAGCATCGTCGTTAGCAGGAATAGGAAAATCAACTGTACGCGGATCCGAATTGGTATCAACAATGGCAAAGGTTGGAATATTCAGCTTTTTGGCTTCGGCCAAAGCGATGTGTTCTTTAAGGATATCGACGATGAAAACGGCAGCCGGTAACCGGTTAAGGTCAGCGATAGAGCCCAGGTTCTTTTCAAGTTTGGCGCGTTCACGGGTCAGCGTAAGGCGTTCTTTCTTGGAAAGGTTGGTATAGGATGGACTGGCCATCAGTTTATCGATGGAAATCATCTTCCGGACGGCTTTACGGATGGTCGCGAAATTGGTAAGCATCCCGCCAGGCCAACGTTCAGTAACATAAGGCATATTGACTCTTCGCACATGTTCGGCAACGATTTCCTTGGCTTGTTTTTTCGTAGCGACAAACAGTACTTTCTTACCCGATTTGGCAATTTGTTTCAACGCAGCTGCAGCTTCGTCGATCTTAGCCATGGTTTTATAAAGGTCGATGATGTGGATCCCGCTACGTTCCATGAAAATATAAGGGGCCATGGCAGGGTTCCATTTTCTGCGCAGGTGTCCGAAATGAACGCCGGCATCCAACAATGAATCAAAATTTGTTCTTGACATATATGATTTCTATGAATTCGAAAATACTAACGTTTACTGAACTGGAATCTCTTACGGGCCTTTTTCAGACCGTATTTCTTACGTTCCACCATGCGGGGATCGCGCATCATGAGCCCTTTGGCCTTCAGGGCGGGTCGATATTCTTCATTGATTTTGCAAAGGGCGCGTGAAATAGCCAAAGCCAATGCTTCAGCCTGCCCGCGGATACCACCGCCATCCAGGTTCACCTTCACGTCAAATTTACCCAGGTTATTGGTTATTTCAAATGGTTCGTTGACCTTAAACTGAAGGATCGGGGTCGGGAAATAATTCTTAAAATCACGGCCATTCACGGTTATAATGCCGGAACCGTCTTTAAGATAAATTCTTGCGACGGCAGTTTTCCTTCTGCCGAGGGTATTGATTATATCCATATTACTTAATTGAGGTTAATTTCATAGGTTTTGGTTGTTGGGCCTGATGCGGATGTTCGGATCCTGCATAAACATACAGGTTGCGGAACAGGTCGCGTCCCAACCGGTTTTTGGGGAGCATTCCCCTGACAGCTTTCTCAACGATTGCGGTCGGGTTTTTCTTAAACAGTGCGAGGGGCGTGACCTCCTTCTGTCCGCCAGGATATCCCGAATGGGTAAGATAAACCTTATCTTCGAGCTTATTCCCGGTCAGCTTGATCTTCTCTGCATTGATAATAACCACGTTGTCGCCACAATCCACATGGGGAGTGTAGTTCGTTTTTGTTTTGCCTTTCAGCAACATGGCCACTTTGGCTGCCAAACGTCCCAGTATCTGGCCTTCGGCATCGATAAGCACCCACTCCTTGGTAACAGTTGCGGCGTTGGCGCTGATGGTCTTGTAACTTAACGTATTCATGCTTTGTCTCGTAATTGTTTGATAATATGAATCCTTTTTCTTCCAAAAGGGCTGCAAAGATATTTTTTATTTTCCATTCCACCATGGATGTTAATGATCAAATTAAAATATTTTATCATTATCCTTTATTTTATTACAATATTATGTATCTTTATCCTTTATTTTTATACAAAAAAGGACTTTTTCAATTCAGTACATTCTCACATCGTAAATCATAAATCATTATGTTTCCCCGATTATTATCAGACCGTCTTTCCCGACAACGCGATTTTTGTCTCCTCGGCGTCACGGGTGTTGGCAAAACCACGCTGGTCAAACAGTTTGGGGCCAGGTTCAGCAACGTAATCCATCTTGACCTTGAAACGGCAACAGACCGTTCGATATTCCAGCAACATGCCGGCCCGGATGAAATCCTCCGCGCTGTTTCATTTATCAAAGGAAAGGAGATCAGGGGAAAAGGTACGCTTCTCGTTTTGGATGAAATTGCGCGTTGCAGGGAAACCATCCTGTGGCTGAATGACATCAGAAAACCCCAAAGCAAGAAAGGCCAGTCTCCTTTTATCGTCGCAGTGTCGTCCATCCTGACCCCCGAATTAATCCAACTCACGCGCGAAGGGGACGACCCTTTGCCGGCTATCAGCCTATACCCTTTTTCTTTTGAAGAATTTTTGTCAGCCATGGATGACCAATCCGCGCTGGAAGCATTCAGGGAGGTCCCTGTTCCTGTGTACGCCCATGAAAAGTTGTTACATTTTTTCCACCTCTATGCACTGATTGGAGGAATGCCGGAAATCGTCAGTGAATATTCAAAATATCGTCATTTGTCGGGTTTAAAAAAATTGTATGAGAAGACAGAGGAGGCATTTCTTCAATCCATTGGAGAAATTGATTCAGGAAAGAAAAAAAAGGATTTAGCCCGCGAGATCCTTCAAAACACATACCCCTTTGCAGCGACGCGCATCCGGTTCAACCACTTTGGCAACATCGACCGGGGAAGCAGGGATGTTGGACAGGCTTTTAGGATTCTGGAACAAGCTTTTTTACTACAGCTGGTTTATCCCGTTACTTCCCCGTTATTGCCCTTGAAACCCGACAAGTCGCGGTTTCCCAGGGTCCAGGTCGCCGATTGCGGAATGGTCAATTATTTCTCGGGGATCCAAAAGCCAATGTTTCAGTCACAGGATATGAATGTCCTTTTTAAGGGACAAATCGCGCGGCAGGTAGTGGGACAGGAAATTTTAGGGACCGAAAAGATGGATAAAACCCCACCATTGAATTTTTGGATCCGCGAGAAAGTTCAGTCAACCGCAGAGGTGGATTTTTTAGTGAAATACGAAGATATGGCCATTCCAGTCGAGGTTAAATCCGGAGAACCAGGCCGATTACGTTCCCTGCACCAATTCGTGGATCTGGCGCCCCATCCATTTGCTATTCAATTGCACGCTTCTAAACTAGGCATTCATCAAGTCCAGACTATCAAGGGAAAAAAATTTTATCTACTCAGCCTCCCCTATTTCCTGGCCGGTAAGATCCGGGAACATTTAGGAGGATTTAAACGGTTGGTCGAAGGATAATGGTACTATTTTATATACCTGTTGGCTTTGGACATTGACCATTGACCATTGACTATTGACTATTGAGCATTGACTATTGACCATTGACTATTGACCATTGACTATTGATCAATGTTTTGTATTTTTGCCGGCTGGTTTTGGTTTTAACCTTTGAGTCTTTTCCCATGTCTATTACTGTCACTAATGTTACTAAACTTTATGGGGCGCAGAAGGCGCTTGATGGCATTTCGCTGGAGGTAAAGCCCGGCGAGATAGTCGGTTTGTTAGGCCCCAATGGCGCAGGTAAAAGTACGCTCCTTAAGATCCTTACCTGTTTTATCCCGCCTACTTCAGGGAAAGCTTCCGTATGCGGGTTCGACGTCATGGAACAATCCATCGAGGTAAGGAAGAAAGTGGGATACCTTCCGGAGAATAATCCACTGTACCTTGATCTGTATGTCAGGGAATTCCTCGCTTTTATAGCCGGGCTCCATCAGATGAAAGGTAACATTCCGGAAAAGGTTAATGGAATGATAGAGTTGACTGGCCTTCAATTGGAACAACATAAAAAAATTGGGGCGCTTTCCAAAGGATACCGTCAGCGGGTGGGCCTTGCCCAGGCATTGATCCATGATCCTGAAGTACTGATCCTGGATGAGCCCACCTCAGGGCTTGATCCCAATCAGTTGTCTGAAATCAGGGGATTGATCCTGGAAATCGGAAAAAGAAAAACCGTGATGATGTCAACACACATCATGCAGGAAGTCGAAGCCATTTGCAGCCGGGCCATCATCATCCATCAGGGAAAGATCGTGGCAGATGATACCACCCAGAACCTTCAGCACATGGCTGCGTCCAGGATCCTGGTCAGGGTTGAATTCAGTTCGCCAGTTCATGGGGATCTGCTGAAAAATATTACGGGAGTCCTGGATATAATATTGCCTGAGGCTTTTTCCGAATATAAAATGTCAAATGAAAACGCTCCGGTTCCCGGCATCCGGGACCTGTCGCCCAAAAAACATCATCCCGAATCAAACGTGTGGTTCCTTTCTTCCAGCCCCGAACGCGATATCCGCGCGGCAGTGTTCCGGTTTGCCGTTGAAAATAAACTCACAGTCCTCTCCCTTACCCGCGAAGAACAAAAACTCGAGGAGGTTTTTCAGGAACTCACAAAGCGTTAATATCCGTTTTTGACCATCGCGCTGACCCTAAGAATATCGCCTTTCAACGTTTGTTTATTGGTGTTTATCGATTTCATGCAGAAAGATTTCATAAAAATGAACATTTTGCGTTCAGAAATGTAACGTTTGTTCAAACCCGTAGTCTTATTTCCAACTTTATAAATATTGGCCGATGATAAAAATCCGGAATATTCATAAGTCTTACATCACCGGACAGAACAGCCTGCATGTATTGAAGGGGATTGACCTGGATGTCCACCCCGGTGAAATGATCTCTGTCATGGGCGCCTCCGGAAGCGGAAAATCAACATTACTCAATATTTTAGGGATCCTGGATAATTACGATCAGGGGGAATATTTATTAGATGGATTGAAGATCAGCAAACTCAGTGAGCGTAAGGCGGCCCAGCTCCGTAACAAAAAACTGGGCTTCGTCTTCCAATCCTTTAACCTGATCTCTTTTAAAAATGCCATGGAAAATGTTGCCATGCCACTTTATTATCAGAATATAAAAAGAAAAAAGCGCAACCTGATGGCCCTGGATTACCTTGACCGAATGGGGATCAAAGAGTGGGCCCACCATTTGCCCAATGAATTATCGGGCGGGCAAAAGCAGCGGGTTGCCATTGCGCGCGCCTTGATCACCAATCCAAAAGTAATTTTAGCCGATGAACCTACAGGAGCGTTGGACTCTGTTACTTCCCTCGAAGTAATGGACCATCTGCATGAAATCAATAAATCGGGAATCACAATGATCATTGTCACGCATGAACATGACATCGCTGCCCGGACCCGGAAAACAATACGGATTACCGATGGATTGATCACCGATATTGTCAATAATTAGTTTTGCCCCATGTTTGAACTTGATAAATGGCAGGAAATCTATAGTACGATCAAGAAGAACAAACTTCGTACTTTCCTTACCGGTTTCAGCGTGGCCTGGGGGATCTTCATGCTGATCATCCTGCTGGGTTCGGGCAATGGACTGGAAAACGGGATCAATGAAAATTTCAAGGGAGGCGCAATTAACGGAGTATGGATCAGCAGTGGGGTCACCAACCTCAAGTACAAGGGGATGAAAACCGGACGGCAGATCCGGTTTAAGAACGAAGATTATACCATGCTGAAAAATACCATTCCCGGGTATGATAAAATGTCGGCACGGCTTTTCATGGGTAACATCCTGACTTCCTATAAGAACAATTATGGAAATTTTTATCTTTCTCCCTGTCACCCTGATTACGGCGGGATCAAAGAACTCACCATTCTCCAGGGAAGGTTTCTGAACAACATAGATATCAATGATTTCAGGAAGGTGGCCGTTATCGGTGAAAAAGTCAAAGCGGCATTGTTCAAAAAGAACGACACCGTTGCCCTGGGAAAATATATCAATGTTAACGGGGTCCTTTTTCAGGTGGTAGGGATTTTCAGGGATTTCAGCCGGAGCGACAATGAACAGCAGCGAATTTATATTCCCATTTCCACGGCACAAAGGGTATTTAACGGGAACTCCGTGATCAACCAGATCTCCTTTACAACGGGGGATGCAACTCCTGCTGAAGCCGATGCCATGGTGCAAGTGGCAAGGACCATGCTCTCAACAAAACATGTTGTTGATCCCAAAGATGACCGTGCCATTGAAATCTGGAACAAAAGTGAGGATGTGCGGAGGTTAAACGCCTTGTTTGCAGGTATACGGCTGTTTATATGGATCATCGGCATCGGTACCATCATTGCAGGCGTTGTGGGGGTGAGCAACATCATGATGATTTCCATAAAAGAAAGGACCAAGGAAATAGGCATCCGGAAAGCATTGGGCGGCACCCCGGTTTCGATTGTCATGCTGATCGTTCAGGAATCGATCGTGATCACTGCATTTGCCGGATATATAGGACTTGTCCTGGGCATCGGTGTACTGGAAGCGCTCTCCAGGAATATGCCCCCTTCGGATTTTTTCCGGAACCCCGAAGCCAACCTGGGGATCGCCATCGGCGCAACCGCGTTATTAATCGTTGCCGGGACCATTGCCGGATTGATCCCGGGGATGAAGGCTGCTAAAATAAAACCCATTGAAGCATTGAGGGACGAATAAGCATGTTTGATCTTGACCGCTGGCACGAAATTTACTATGTTTTGCGTTCGAATAAACTCCGGACGTTTCTCACGGCTTTTGGCGTATTCTGGGGTATTTTTATGTTGGTCATCATGCTTGGTTCCGGCAAAGGCCTTCAAAACGGCATCACCCAGAATTTTGGCGATATGGCGACAAACTCAGTTTTTCTATGGACAGAGCGGACAACAGTTCCTTATAAAGGCTTCACGAGAGGCCGGTCGTTTGATTATGAAAACAGTGATATCCGGGCGCTGCGCGATGCCATCCCCGAGATTAAGTACCTGGCCCCAAGGACCAATGTGGGAGGGTTCAACGGCAGCAGCAGTGTGGTGAGAAAGTTAAAATCAGGAGAATTTCCTTTGTTCGGCGATTACCCGGTATTTAACAACATCGATCCGGTCAATATGGTTTCCGGCCGGTTTTTAAATGACTTTGACCTGAATGAAAAAAGAAAGGTTGTAGTTATCGGGCAACGCGTGGTTGATATTCTTTTCGAAAAGGGGGAAGATCCGATCAACCAGTACATCCAGATCAACGGAGTATATTTCAAGGTGGTCGGGGTGTTCCGGTCAAAACGTAACGGTGAAGCTGCCGCACAGGATAATCAACGGATACACATGCCTTTTACGACAGTTCAGCGGACTTATAACTTAGGGAATACGGTAGGTTTTTTCAACATTACTTCCAGGGACGGTGTTCCGGTAGCCATCGTGGAGAAGAAGGCCATTGAGGTTTTGAAAAAGAGGCACTTTATCGCCCCTGAAGATGACCGGGCCATCGGGCATTTCAACCTGGAGGAGGAATTCAAAAAGATGCATGGCCTGTTTTTCGGGATCCAGTTTCTGATTTGGATCGTTGGGACGGGCACTTTGTTAGCCGGGATCATCGGGGTCAGCAACATCATGCTGGTCGTGGTAAAAGAACGGACCAGGGAAATCGGGATCCAACGGGCGCTTGGCGCCACTCCCGCCAAAGTGATCTCGCAGATCATAACCGAATCAGTGGTACTGACAACCTTTGCAGGGTATTTTGGGCTGGTCATCGGGGTCGGGATTCTCGAAGGGATCAATTACCTCCTTGACCACACTGGTATCAATACAGAAATGTTCCTTCACCCCGGCGTGAACTTTAACGTGGCTGTCACCGCCCTTATTATCCTGGTCATTTCGGGAGCCGTCGCCGGATTGATCCCGGCCCGGAAAGCCGTTTCGGTCAAACCAATTGATGCGCTCAGGTATGAATGAAGGGGAAAAGGGATAAGAAATGGGAGATGGGGGATAAGAGATTGGAGATAAGGGATAAGGGATAAGGGATGGGGGATAAGAGAAAATATGATGAGTTTTTGAGGGTGTGGGAAAAAAGATTAAAAATAATATATCCTGAATATGAAGAAAATATTGAAAATTTCATTGCTGGTCGCGATACTTGCGATATTTGTTATCACCATCGTTTACCTGTACAATAAATCGAAAGAGAAACCCATTGTATATCAAACTGAAACGCCATTCAAAACCAATATCATCAAGAAGACTGTGGCGACTGGTTCGGTAATTCCGCGGAAAGAAATCGAGATCAAACCGCAGGTATCGGGAATTGTGGAAGAGATTTATGTGGAGGCAGGGAAAAATGTCAGGACGGGAGATATTATTGCCAAGATCAGGATCATTCCTGACCTTGTGAACCTGAACAACGCGGAAGCTCGTCTGGAGAGGGCAAAAATTGCTTTTGATGATAGCAAACTGAATTATGACCGCCAGGAGAAACTTTTCAAACAAGGTGTTATTGCCGAAACAGAATACCAGCAAAGCCAGGTTTCTTATAAAAATGCCCGTCAGGAGGTAGATGCTTCTGAGGCAAATCTGGAACTGATCCGCGAAGGAGTCAACAAAAAGTCGGGGAAAGTAACCAATACCCTGATCCGTTCGACCATAAACGGAATGCTCCTGGATATTCCCATCAAGGTTGGGAGCTCGGTGATAGAAGCCAATAATTTCAATGCCGGGACGACCATTGCCAGCGTGGCCGATATCGGGGATATGATTTTCCAGGGTAAAGTAGATGAAACCGAGGTTGGGAAGATCAAACCCGGGATGGACCTGTTGCTGACAGTTGGCGCCATTGAGAATGATACTTTTCATGCTACCCTGAAATACATTGCCCCCAAAGGGGTTTTGGAAAATGGGGCCGTACAGTTCGAGATCAAGGCAGATGTCAACCTGAAGAAAGACCAATTTGTCAGGGCAGGCTATAGCGCCAATGCAGATATCGTCCTGCAGCGCGCCGACAGCGTGATGGCCATCAAAGAAAGCCTGCTCCAGTTCGATAAGGACTCGACCTATGTAGAGGTCGAAACGGCTCCCCAGAAATTCGAGAAACATTATATCAAAACCGGACTTTCCGACGGGCTGAACATTCAGGTCATTTCCGGATTGGCCCTGAAAGACAAAATCAAGATCCCCCAGAACATCGCGGCTAAATAATCGTTTAGGCCTTAAGCCGGCTCCGGATAGTGAACCTTTATTTTTAAGGAGTTTATATTACTTTTATAGGGCGAATTAAAAATTTTCCTAACTTTGCCGCAAGAATAGTGGAAAGATTTGATTGATTGCAACCACTGGAAAAAAATGCTAAAACAATTTTCCTTTCCTCAGTCTGCTTCCACAAACCTTATATTAGTCCAAATTTTTTATCCGGAAGGATAAACAATGAAAAATCAGATATTAATTAAGAATCAAGAATTTGTCAATCGTAAATCTAAAATAATATCGTATGTCTTATTTATTTACATCGGAGTCCGTATCGGAAGGACATCCGGATAAAGTTGCCGATCAGATATCGGATGCATTGTTAGATGAATTCTTACGTTGGGACCCCGAATCTAAAGTTGCTTGTGAAACCTTTGTCACCACCGGACTGGTTGTCTGTGGGGGTGAAGTCAGGACAAAGGGTTGGGTTGACGTTCAGGAAACTGCCCGCAGGGTAATCCGGGAAATTGGATATACCAAAGCGGAATACCGTTTTGATTGTGATTCCTGTGGCGTGATCTCCACGATCCATGAGCAATCGGCCGACATCAACCAGGGTGTTGTCCGCGAAAAGAAAGAAGATCAGGGCGCCGGCGATCAGGGAATGATGTTTGGTTACGCTTGTCGCGAGATGGACAATCTGATGCCGATGTCAAGCGAGCTGGCCCATATTTTTCTCCAGGAGTTGGCGGCCATTCGCCGCGAAGGTAAAAAGATGACTTATCTGCGGCCGGACAGCAAATCGCAGGTAACCATCGAATATGACGATAATGGGAAACCATTGCGCATCGACACTATTGTTATCAGCACACAACATGATGATTTTATTCAGCCAGGCGACAAATCAGCGAAAGCAGAAAAAGTAGCTGAAAAGGCCATGCAAGATAAGATCCGCGAAGATGTGGAAAAGATCCTCATCCCCCGCGTAAGAAAAACCTTACCTGCGCGGATATCAAAACTCTTCCAGGGAGATTTCAAGCTTCATGTAAATCCCACCGGAAAATTCGTCATTGGCGGTCCTCACGGAGATACCGGTTTGACCGGCAGGAAGATCATTGTTGATACCTATGGCGGTCATGGGGCCCATGGCGGAGGCGCCTTCTCGGGAAAAGATCCATCCAAGGTTGATCGTTCGGCGGCTTATGCGGCGCGTCATATCGCAAAAAACCTGGTGGCAGCCGGAGTGGCTGACCAGGTGATGATCCAGGTTGCATACGCAATCGGGGTTGCCCAACCGGTCGGTCTGTATTTAAACACTTACGGTACTGCCAGGGTTAAAGATAAAAAGGGAAATATCCTCAGCGATGGCGCCATCGCCGAAAAGATCAACAAAATCTTCGACATGCGCCCTTATTCCATTGTGGAACGTTTCGGACTGAAAAATCCGATTTTTCTGCCTACCGCTTCTTATGGCCATTTCGGACGGGATCCATACACGCGGGAAGTGGAAGTTTATTACCCTGTGAAAGGCTCCAATCCACAAAAAACCAATGGGAACGGAAAAGCGGTTTATCTCAAAAAAGTTGAATTCTTTGCCTGGGAGAAACTGGATTACGTGGAAAAAATCAAAAAAGAGTTCGGCCTGTAATGCAGGATCCGGAAAACTCATGAATATAAAACGGTTTTTATTCTTTTTGCTGTTGATTTCGCCTGTAGCAAATGTATGGGCCCAGATCGATATAAAACGTTATACGACAGCCACTGACACTTTCTACTGGAAACGGTACCAGCATGTTCCCGGACCTCAAAAGATCAATCTTAAAACTTTTACCGTTTCAGGGGCTAAAAAGGTAATTGAACAATTTCTGGAAAAAAACCTGTCCCAGTTCCCACAATTCACCAATGATTCCACTCCCCGGCACGGGATCAAAGAGCTGAGAAAATGCTTATTCCCGATTGATATCAACGGCGATCAGAAAACCGATATGATTTTCAGCGGTTATAGTGGCGGGGAAGCCGATGTGACAAGGATTTATATAAACCGGGGTGACCATTTCGATTTCGACTTTGAAGATTATCAGTATATCAGCCGTTTCACCATGACGAAAGGGAAGTTGACTTCTATGCAGGTTGGCGACCCGGGCTGTGGTGACGCTTATTTATATTTTACCCGCGATTATTCTGTCAATCAGGATAGTTCAGCGCCTGTTTTCATCAAGGGGAAACAAACAGTGATTTACCGGTACACCGAGGAACCCGTCCAGTATTTTCCTGAACCGAAAGCCTTCAGGGCTGTCGGCGATACTTTAATGGCGAGGGCCTCGGCAGCCCGGTTGAATGAACCTTTCAACCCTCATCTGGATACATTTGGCAACATTGTGGCAAAATACCGCTCCAAAGCAAAAGGATTGGCGCTTGCAGTCAAAAAGGACGAAAAAGGGAACAACTGGTACTTTGTTGAAATTTTTCCCGACACTTCACCTTCAGCCTCGATCCTTTATGGCACGGAAAAAATTCCCACATTTCTCCGGGGTTGGGTTTCCGGGATGGGAATTGAATTTACAGGCAAGTAAACCCTCCGGGGATAACGTCAGTGCTGAACGATCATCTTCCTGGTGACCATCATTTTTCCATTCACCGTCAGGGAACAAAAATAAAGTCCGTTACTTAAATTGAAAGTATTGACCGAGACCTGACCGGAAGCAGATGGTACCTGTTCGCTGGCAACTATCGATCCTACCACGTTACGGATTATCATCATCCCATCAGAACCGGAAGGAATGGAATAGGTGAATGTCGCTTTTTCGTTGGCCGGGTTGGGAATACTGCCCGACAGGGCGACCTGATGGGCCAGGGTTTCATCAATGCCAAGGGGATAGCTTGTATATTTGATGGTCACACTGACTGAATCGTTGACGTCATTTTCGGCAAAAAAGACCCATCGTACAACACTTTCACCTGAATGAAATTTACCATCCATGGTGGTACTCGAATAGTCGCCATGAAAGTCCGTTATGGTCTGCCCTGGTTCAACTATTTGTAAATTGGAGATGGTCCTGTCTGAACCATAGCAGGCGTTTGCAAAACACCAGGGAATGGAAGTGGAATCCATCAGGCTCAATGTTGATTTTTTACAGTAGATGTTAACGGTCCGGGCGCTGGTATTTGTAACATAAAGATACGTGATCAACGCCGAGCTGTCAGGCGTCCCTGCCTGGATAATGATAGAATTGGCAACGATGGGCCCCGCGGGATTTGACAGGGATAAGCTCTGTGAATAGCCGTAAAATGCGACGACAGATAACAGGTAAAAAGAAAGTAGCAGTTTTTTCATGTTGGGAAGATTGAAATTTGAATTAATTGCTGCAAAATTACACTTTTTACCCATGCCGGGGAATTGCTTTAACATTTTTTCTGAAGAAATGAGCCCTTCATAAGGCCAGCTTACAAATTATGGGGAATCCTGACTTCGATTGCCCCAACACCATACTTTGACAACGGAGCATCAAAAAAGTCAAGGCCCGGATAATTCTTCATTTCTGAAATCAATTCGCCGCGTAATACGCCACTTCCTGTTCCATGGATAAAGATGACTTTCTGAAAATGGCAGGATATCGCGCTGTTTAAACATTTCCTGAAATAGTTCTTTTGAAAATCCAGGATCTCCCCTTTTTCCATGTTGGCAGGATCATCTACCAGCTCATGAATATGCAGGTCCACCTCCGCTTCGCGCGGAGCCACTTTATACCTCAGGATAATTTCAGGGTCCCCGGTTAGTCCCGGACTTTCATCATGTGGCTTATCCATCCCGGCTTTCTGTTCTTCCTGCTGAAAATAATCAGTCAGCGAAAGGATTTTCACAACGATCCCTTTGGCCTGGATTCCCTGGTGATACCTGTAATTTCCTTCTTTAAAAAACCTTTTCCCATCAATGGTGTATTCTGAATTAAAAGGCGGGAGGACCTTACTGGCCTGCTCTTTGTGGAACAGGAACTGGATAACGCCTTCGCACCAACGGACAAGCTGTTCCCTGTTGATGGTAGTGATCAGTAATTTGGTATCAGGAAAAATACTGCCATAATCCATCCCTTCAAAATGACCGGTTGCGGTGCGCGAATAAATATTATACAGGACATCGTAGGAACTGTTGTTCAGAAGAAAAATATCAACCATCCCTGTGATCAGCCATTTCTGATCATGAGGGATAAAAGCCAGTAATATCCCTTCCGATTTCCGTACCGTCGTGAAATTTTCCGGAAGGTTTTGAACCCGTTCGTCCGAAGGTTCCTCCGGAGATTGTATCCCTTCAGGTAATTCAATATCATAATGGGATTCGAAAAAACGGGCAGCAGGATTATCTGCTTCGGTTTTTATCAGTTCGCTGATCATGGTAGGAATTTCAAAACCGTCTTCGATCATGACGCTGACCATCCGGCTATCGATAACCCTGGCCACTATCCCGCCACCTGAACTATTCAGGAATTTCACTTTATCACCAACATTAAGAATGTCCATTTCCACGAGAAGAATTTGATATTACTGTTTAAGTCCACTCCGAAAACCACTTTTCGGAGCCGGCTCCTGTGTTAAACGCAAAAAACATAAAAGATATTGAGGTGGTTGTAAAAATAATATTACCTTGCATCCATCATTAACCAAAAAAAACGCATTATGAGGAAAATTTCTTACCTGCTTTTATGTTTATTCCTGACGGCAACCGCGGCATTCGGAGGAGGTTATCAGGTAGGGCTGCACAGTATGCGCAGCATTGGAATGGGGCTCATCGGCACCTCCCTGAGCGCCGATGCCAGCAGTTTGTTTTTTAATCCTGGCGGAGCTGCATTTGTCAATGAAAAATGGAGTTTTTCCGCCGGAATGAGTTTCGTTTTTGCACGGGCCACGTTTCAGGCAAAGGATGTCAATTACCAGGCGACTTTAAAGCATGAAGTGAATTTACCGTTTTATTTTTATGCTGCTTTCAAGCCCACCAAAAACCTTAGCGTCGGCCTGGCTATAAATGCGCCTTACGGGAACAGGCTATCCTGGGGCGACGAATGGATGGGCCGATACCTGATCCAGAATCTTTCGTTTAAAGCAATAACTTACCAACCCACTGTTTCCTATCAGTTCAAAAATATCATCGGGGTCGGGATCGGGTTGGTCTATGCCACCGGGACCATGGACCTGAATAAAGCGATCCCCCTCCAGGGCGCCAATGGCGATGCAACGCTGAATGTGAAGGGGGGGACCGGAAACTTCGGGTTCAATGCCGGTATCATGGTCCATCCGGTCAAGGGACTCAGTCTGGGCGTAGATTACCGTTCAAAAATTGAAATGAAGGTCAAAGGCGCCACCGCCACTTTCGATGTACCCTCTTCATTGAAATCAGAATTTCCTGATAATAAAGTAGATGTGATGCTCCCGTTACCTGCAAACCTTGACTTTGGCGCATCCTATGAATTCGGAAAGAACAAGCAATGGATGGTCGGGATCAACCTGTGTTATGTTTTTTGGAACACCTACGATTCGCTGGTGTTTGATTTCGAAACAAAAACAAGTACCATAAACCGTACCGCGACCGCGGCCATGTATGAAAGCCGCCTGATCGAAAGGATTGGCCTGCAATATCAAATCAACAAACTGGTTACAGTCCGCGTTGGTGGATATTATGATCCATCCCCGGTACCGACCGACTATATGAACCCGCAAACGCCCAGCACTAATGAGACGGGGATTACCTGTGGTTTTTCGATATATCCGTTTAAAGGATTCAGCATCGATGCAGCTTTCCTCTATCTGATGGGGGCAAAGCGGGAAGGGACTTTCAGCCCTGAAAATTTCGCGGGCACCTACCGTACAGGTTTCAGTATCCCGGGCATCGGATTATCTTATAGTTTTTAATGTTTAATAGATGTACACTATGAAAAAAATAATATTTATCCTGTTATCAGTTTCCCTGTTCGTTGCCTGTGAGCGTAAGATCGACGAATTTTCCCCATCTGCCAATGGCGTGAATTTCACAAAATTTGTTGCTGTCGGAAATTCGATGGTTGCCGGTTTTGCAGATAATGCCTTGTACCTTTCGGGGCAACAAAATTCCATCCCCAACCTTGTAGCGGAACAGTTAAAAACGGTTGGCGCTGGCCCCTTTGTCCAGCCCTTGATCGGAACAGAGGAAGGAGTAGGGGTTACAGCAGTTACCGGTGGTTTTTATTGCTATACTAAAATGGCATTGAAGATTGTCCCGGATAAAGATTGTAATGGAGATCCTATTGGGACATCATCCATCAGACCTGCGATCGTAAACACCACTGTTGACCAGAACACCCTGAAACAACAGTTATTAGCCGCACCGACCGTAGCCGGCCCTTATGATAATTTCGGCGTTCCCGGTGTAAATGTAAAATACGCCTGTGTTCCGGGGTATGGCGCTTACAATCCTTATTTTGCGCGTTTTGCAAGCAGCGCGGCTACTTCGTCGGTGATCGGGGAAGCCGCCGGAAGACAACCCACTTTTTTTATGATATGGCTTGGGGATATGGACGCCCTAGCTTCGGCGACTTCAGGGACCGATCTTCTCCTGACGCCGGTGGATACCTTTGCAAAATATTATCCACTGGCAACCGGAGCGCTGATCGCTTCTGGGAATAACCCGAAAGGGGTGGCAGCGACCATCCCCGATGTAACCAGTCTGCCGTTCTTCAATACCATTTCGAAGCAGTTACCATACAACAGCGTCACCCTGACTGCAGAACAGGCAGCCGGTCTGAATTTTTTGTACACCCAATACGGGCATGGGGATATCGTCTGGAAAGAGGGCCAGAACCCGTTCGTTTACAGTAAGCCCGACGGTTCCTGGGCCCAGATGCAGCAGGGAGACCTTTTCCTGCTGACCCTGCCAACCGACTCCATCAAATGCAAAGGAATGGGTATCGCCAACCCGGTCACTTACGAGCCCTATCCAATCCCCGGCCAGTATGTCCTGGATGTTGCCGAGCAAGCCAATATAAAAACCCACATCGATCAGTTCAACCAGATCATCAAAGCTACTGCCATGGCACAGAATTTAGCGGTTGCCGACATGAATACGTATATGAAATCGTTCATCAGCGGATTGGTCTTTGATGGGATCGCGGTGAATACGACTTTCGTTACCGGAGGGATGTTTTCGACCGACGGAGTCCACCTGAACCCAAGAGGTTGCGCGATCACTGCCAACTATTTCATTCAGGCCATCAATGCTAAATATGGATGCCGGATACCCGAAGCCAATATCACAAATTATCCCGGCTTGGTTTTCCCTTAAAATCAGGGATTGAAAACCAAAAAACGTCATTGACAAGTAACTTGTAATACATTGAGTCTGCCCCGAAAAACCTTCCAGGTTTGAATTCAATAGACCTGGTGTTTTTTATCTAACTGTAAACATCTTTGTTAGCAAAAACCTGGAAGGTTTGGCTTGCCATGCCGCGTTTCTCAAGATACATTCCTGGGAACGTGTGTTTTTTATTAGGTATTTACCATAACAACGAATCAATTCATCATTATATCGGAAGCTGGCAGTTATATTCTGCCAAAAATAAAAATTTCTGATTGCTGTACAATTACAATTATTATCCTTATATTCGCCCCATCAATACCATTAATTTTCAACCGCTTTATGACACCAGGCATTCATTGCATCTTGTTATTCTTATTTGAACGTATTAACGCCAGCTATTCCCATGCAAGCGCTCCCGACATTACTTGCAGGCAACTTGCCCCTGTTTCGATTTCACCATTAAGGAGACCTTCATGCCGCCCCCGGAACCTAAGCGGGCTGCCCTGCCTTACAGCAAACCCGTTTCACCTGATCTTGGCCATAACGTTCATTCTTTTATATCATGCTTCATTCTCCCAAAACACTTTTGAGTACAGGTTAAATGATAGTACGGATAATATTGCAAAGTGTGTGGTTGAAACCACCTCCGGCCATTTTATACTTAACAGCGCTAAAATGGACAGACAAGGACCCAATAAAAAAGTTCAACTTTCAAAATTGGATCCCTCCGGAAGGTTGCTTGATACGAAAATTTTTGACTATCAAGGGAAGAGGTGTGGCTTTTCCCAAATGATACAGCTTGATCCAAATTTATTTTTACTTACCGGATACATTGAAGATGGGGATACTGTCAAATTATGGTTTTGGAAGATGGATTCCCTCTTTAACGAAATCCAAAGCCGCGTGATTCAACTGGGTAAATTCAACTACAGCAGTGCGCGGATAAAACGCGATAGCGAAGGGAATATCCTTTGCTATGGGTCAGTACACGATACACTTTTAGAGTTTTATGCTTTTATTTACAAACTATCTGAAAATGGCGACAGTCTTCGGTTCAAGGTCTTAACCAGTCATAATGCAATTGGGGAATTTGATTTATTGGAAAAACCGGGGCATCAGGGTTATATTTATGTTGTCTGCGGCTTTGGCGCAGGGGGAGATATTCTGGATCTGGACACCTTGTTTGAAATTCGACGCCAACATCCTATACCCAATGATGTCCGCAATTTTACTGACTTGGGGTGGATAAGTCAAAAAACATTTTTCCAGACCGGGGAAAAAATTAACATGTCAACCGGGAAAAGAAAGATTGGGGTTCAGGTATTGGATACAAACTACGCAGTGATCCACGTGCAATTTTTGGGTGAGAGCGATACTACTTATTATTTCCCGGGATTACGAAAAAATCTTGATTTCGTTGACCTTAATACGACTTACATAGGTGGTACCTATAATTTTGGCATGGCGGAATTTGCAATGGTTGATAGCTGGTATTATCTGACCCGGCTTGATACGACCCTGAACATCCAGTGGGAAAAGTTCTATGGAGGGGATGCCAATTACACCCTGTATGGCATACTGGCCACCCGCGATGAAGGATGCCTGATGTTCGGCACGTTTTATAACAACGACCCCGATGTTTTGAAACGCGACCTCTACGTTGTAAAGGTAAACAAAGATGGCGTTTTGGTTTCAACCGACGGCACACCGTCACAGATAGTTAAAGAGGCGGTTCTTTTCCCGAACCCGGGCAGTGAATACTGCATCGCATTGCTTGGAGGACAATATCAGGCAGCCACCCTTCGCCTGTACGATATGCACGGAAGGATCGTTTTATGCCGGAAAATCCTAAACCGGCAAACCAAAATAGAATTGCCCGGCCTGGCTAAAGGAACCTATCCTTATACGTTCGAATGCGAGGGGAGGATTATCGGGAGTGGAAAATGGATCAGGGAGTGATTTACCTGCATCCGGATACCACAGAAGGTATATTTTAACCATAACTTGACCGGTTTGGAATAAGTGTGATAGCAGCCTTTTTTAAAGGGATGAGTTGATC
>JALNWE010000019.1 GCA_023231065.1 Bacteroidales bacterium | reverse complement strand
GATGGGTTATGAATGCTTCCCATACACAGATGAATGATGTTCCGGCTCACCGGGTGGTTAACCGAAATGGAATGCTGATCGGGAAACACCATTTCGGCGGCTCCTTGACCATGCGCAACTTTTTGAAAATGAGGGCGTAGAAATTGAAGTTTCAACTTTTATCTTCTAAAAAATGAACAATTCAGAAATTTTATCTGCCTTAAGTCATGTTGAAGATCCGGATCTGAAGACAGATCTGGTGACCCTGGGAATGATCGAAAACGTGGTGACCGATGACCGGAAAGTCAGCTTTGATGTTGTATTGACAACGCCTGCCTGCCCCCTGAAAAACCACCTGCGGCAAGCCTGTGTCGATGCCATCCATCAGTATGTTGGCGCCGATGTGGAAGTTACCGCGAACATGACCTCCCGTGTTACCAGTCAACGAAAAGAAACCGATGCTATGCTGAAAGAAGTAAAAAATATCATTGCCGTGGGTTCTGGTAAAGGGGGTGTCGGAAAATCAACGGTGGCCGTGAATTTGGCAATAGCCCTGGCCCGGACGGGAGCGAAGGTAGGACTGATCGACGCCGATATATACGGGCCTTCGATCCCAATGATGTTTGGTTTGAAGAACGAGCCCCCGGATGGTTATGAAAAGAATGGGAAGACCTATATCGTTCCCTTTCAAAAATTCGGGATCAGGGTATTATCCATAGGTTTTTTTGTTGATCAGTCCAAGGCCCTTATCTGGCGTGGCCCGATGGCATCCATGGCGCTTCGCCAGCTTTTCACCGAGACTGATTGGGGGGCGCTTGATTACATGTTGATCGATCTTCCTCCGGGAACCGGTGACATTCCCCTTACCCTGATCCAGGATTTTCCACTCACGGGAGCTATCATTGTCAGCACACCCCAGGAGGTTGCCATTGCTGATGTCAGAAAGGCAGCGGATATGTTTCGTAACGACAAGATCAACATCCCTGTACTGGGCCTGGTCGAAAATATGTCCTATTTTTCTCCCCCGGATCAGCCGGAGAATAAATATTATATCTTTGGTCAGGGTGGATGTACTAAATTTGCAGCCGAACTGAAAATCCCGCTATTGGGCCAGATCCCCATCGTTGCTGAAATTTCTGGTTCCGGCGACTCCGGAATACCTGTTGCAACCTGTCAGGACACCCCGGTCGCAGACGCTTTTTTCCAGTTAGCCGAAAAAGTAGCTCAACAGGTAGCCATCGGCAATACCATTGTTACTAACCTAAACTATTAATAAAATGCCGATTAACGAAGAATTGGTTATCAAAGTTAAAAATGTTATTGAGCAGATCCGTCCCTATCTTCAGGCTGATGGAGGGGATGTTGAATATATCAATTTGACTGAAGATAACGTGGTGAATATCCGCCTGCTTGGAATGTGTGGAAATTGCCCGCACAGCCGGATGACCCTGAAAAACGGAATAGAAGCGGCCATGGTCAGGGCTATTCCTGAAATCAAAGCAGTCGAATCGGTTATCGAGGAATAAGCGGCCGGTTTACGAAAGGTATTTTGCCACAATGGGCATACGGCGTCCCATTCCGAATGCTTTTGGAGAAACACGGAGGATGGGAGGCGTTTGATACCGTTTATATTCCGAAGTATTGACCAGTTTGAGGACCCTTCTTACAATTGGTCCCCCGAATCCTTCACGGATCAGTTCTTCAGGACCGGTGCGGAGTTCAATATATTTATAGAGGATCTGATCCAGGATATCATACCCGGGTAATGAATCAGAATCTTTCTGCCCGGGCCTTAATTCAGCTGACGGGGGTTTCAAAATGGAATTTTCGGGGATGATGGTCCGCTTGGTATTGATCAACCTTGCCAGCTCATAAACCTGTGTTTTGTAAACATCTCCCAGCACCGAAAGTCCACCGCTCATATCTCCGTATAAAGTGCCATATCCCACAGCGGCTTCGCTTTTATTGGAAGTATTCAGCAAAATGTAACCGAATTTATTGGATAACGCCATCAGGATTAAGCCCCTGATCCTGGCCTGTATGTTCTCTTCAGTAAGATCAAAAGGACGATCGCGGAATTGCGGTTCCAGGGTCAGTTGCATAGTTTTAAAAGCTGCTTCGATCGGGATAATATCATAGGGGGCTTCAAGGTTTTCAGCCAGGGACCTTGCATCGGTAATACTGTGTCCCGATGAGAACGGGGAGGGCAGGAGGATGGCCCTGACATTTTCAGGACCCAGGGCTTCAGCGGAAAGAGCCATTGTAACTGCTGAATCGATCCCTCCAGAAAGTCCCAATATCGCTTTTGAAAATCCCATTTTATGGAAATAATCCCGGATACCCAGGATCAGTGCAGAATGAATTGCCTGGATAACAGAGGGTGAAAGGGGAAGATCGGATGCGGGATACCGGATGCGGGATACCGGATGCGGGATTCTCTCTTCTCCTCCTACTCTTCCCCCAGGTGAGGTGCCAGGGGGTGGGGAATATTCAGGATACTGAATGCCGGATACCGGATGGGCCGAGATTTCAAAATCGAAGATTTGCAGGTCCTCCTCAAAAATTTTGAGGTTGGCAAGAATTTCCCCGGTTGCAGAAACGACCATGGAACCACCATCGAAAATGAGCTCTGTTTGCGCGCCTACCTGGTTCACGTATAGGACCGGACGGTGATAAGCCTTTGCATTCCTTATCAGCACTTCACGTCGTTCTTCGAATTGGTTATAGCTGAAAGGGGAAGCAGCAATGTTGACGACCAGGTCGGGACCCAACCGGATCAGTTCATCCATCGGATTTTTAACGTACAAAGGATCATCGGCTATATTCCAAAGGTCTTCGCAGATGGTAAGGGCAAAGCGAACGCCCTGGTATTCAATGAGGGAACTGGGGAAGCGATTGGATTCAAAATAACGGTATTCATCAAATACATCATAATTCGGTAACAAAGTTTTGTGAACCATGGATTTGATTTTACCATCCGCTAAAAAGAAAGCCGTGTTATGCAATGGCTTACCACGGGGATCGTGATTAACCGAAGGGGCCCCCACGATAGCCGCGATCCCCCTACATGCTCCGGCAATGGTCTCAACAGATCGCATGCTTTGCCGGATAAAATCATCAAATTCCAGGAAATCAAGGGGAGGATACCCGCATACCGAAAGCTCGGCAAATATAGCAACATCAGCTCCCAGTTTTTTGGCCTTTTCGATGGTTGTGATGATATGGGCGGTATTGTTCCCAAAATCACCTATATGGTAATTCAACTGTGCCAGTGCGATCTTCATCATTCCTTTAGAATAGAAACCCGAGGTTCAGTTCAACATAGTTCAATGAGCTTTTCTCATTTAGTTTTGATTTGCTGTTGACCCCTCCATTCAGCACATTGTTCAGGGCATTGGAATAGGAAAGGCCAAAAAAGATCCGGGAAGAGAGATCAAGATGATATTCAAAGCCCAATCCGATAAGCAGGGATTCGCGGATCAATGCCGTGGCCTGGTTGATATCGTATTGCTGGTCAAATGGATCCCCGGTGTCGGGTTGAAAAGTCTCCTTGGCAGTAGCCTTTAACCGGAACCCCGTACCGAAACCGATCTGACCAAAAAAAGAAAAACGGCCAAACTCTTTGGATTGCATCTTGATCATCAGGGGGATTTCTATATAGATGAAGTTATATTTCCGGTTCACTTCTCCTGAAAGGATAGTCGTATCGTTGGGTTTTAGACGGCTATCGGGATAGGATAATTTACCATTAAGGAAAGAAAAATTAAATCCGGTTGAAAATGCATACCGTTCGGCAAAATAAATATCACTGATAAAACCAATGGTAGCGCCCAACTTGGCTCCGTCACAAGAATAATCCCTAGTACTTGGATTCATCCAGGCGATGTTCGGGGCTACCCTTAAGCCCAACTTAACAGGGAGTTTTGCAATAGTTTGGGCAATACCCTGAAATGACAACATACATAAAATGATCGATATCAGAAATACTCGGCAGGTTCTCATTTTTAGAATTTTTAATAATATTGAATTAGCGTAAAAACAAAAATAACCATTAATTTTCCCTCCTGGCCGGAGTTGATCATATTTTTATCCAAAAATAATTAACCGCGGGAACCGTTAATAAAAAAGATAAAACTTTTGATTATGAACCGATTGAAATATTCTGTTGGCTTGGTGTGTGTGGTCGCCTTACTGATATCTGCCTGTGGTTCATCACACAACCGTTTGACAATCGATGTTTCTGGCGTTGATATCCCCCCTGTTAAGATCCACAGGTATGATTTGGACCTGTTCCGGGCCAACCCTGCAAATCTCAGGCAGGACCTGGAAAAATTAAAGCCCGGATTCCGGTTCTTTCTGGATACCGATCTGCGTGATTCATCGAAACTCGGGCAAATGAAGAGCTATCTTGAAAGTCCTCGCAACTTGGAATTTCATACCGCCGTGTCGGACAGGTTTAAAGATCTTACCACGTTGGAAAATGAGCTTACCAATGCATTTCGTCACCTTAAATTTTATTACCCTGGAATAAAAGTTCCAAGGGTTTATACCTATATATCTGGAGGGGATTATGATTATCCGGTGCAGTTTGCCGATAGTGTCCTTCTGATCGGCCTCGATAATTTTCTGGGAAAAGATTTCAAAGCTTATGCCATTGATGGATTACCGCTTTATCGCATCGCCAGGATGACCCCGGATTATATTATACCACAAGTTGTTAAGGTATTGGAATCCGTTATTATTCCTCCCTATCCCGGGAACAATGTACTTGAGCAGATGATTGAAACCGGAAAGCAAATTTATTTTATTCAGGCCATGGTACCGGGGACTGATCTGAAGCTCATTTTGGGATACAGTGATGCTCAATATAATTGGATCGTTAAAAATGAAGCACATGTTTGGAGTTCCATCATTGAAAATCAACTACTTTATTCTACCGATGGAAGGGTCATCCGTTCTTTCTTTGCAGATGGGCCTTTCAGTACGGATTTTTCCGCTGAGGCGCCAGCAAGAATGGGTGAATATATTGGTTTTCAGATCGTAAAAAAATTCATGGAAAATCAACCTGCGGTGATGCTCCCTGCACTTATGGAGGACAAGGACTATCAGAAAATTCTCACCGGCTCCAAATATAAACCCAGAAAATAGGATCTGTTTCTTCCTGTTCATCTGTTCATAACTTTTTTTCCGGTTTACCTGTTACTTTTCTTTCATCTGGTGGATTAAGCGATAAATAGCTTATCATGCTGGTAAAAACATATGGCAGCGCTGTTTTTGGAATCAAAGCCATCACAGTGACCGTAGAAGTGGACATGGACCATGGGATCCAGTTTTTTATGGTTGGATTACCCGATAACGCCGTCAGGGAAAGCCATCAGCGTATCGAATCGGCTTTACGGACAAATGGTTACAAGATTCCGGGAAAAAAGATCACGATCAATATGGCGCCTGCCGACATCCGGAAGGAAGGATCATCATACGATCTGACAATAGCCATGGGGATCCTGGCTGCCAATGAAGTGATCAAAACAACAAAACTGGATCGTTATATGATCATGGGTGAGCTTTCGCTCGACGGAAGCCTCCTTCCCATAAAAGGCGCCTTATCGATTGCCCTGGAAGCCCGTGAAAAAGGATTCAAAGGAATTTTACTTCCCCGGCAGAATGCCTTGGAAGCGGCCATTGTCAGCGACCTTGAAGTTTATGGCGTCCCAACGATCCGGGAAGTAATTGATTTTTTCAATGATACAGGTTCATTAACCCGTACATTGGCGGATCCGTCAGCGGAATCCGATCTCGCCTGTTCAGGGAATGATTATGATTTCGCGGATGTGAAAGGTCAGGAAAATATAAAAAGAGCCATGGAGATTGCTGCTGCAGGCGGACATAATGTCTTGCTGATTGGCCCACCTGGCGCCGGCAAAACGATGCTGGCCAAACGGCTCCCATCGATCCTTCCTCCTTTGAATTTCAAAGAAGCCATGGAAACAACCAAGATACATTCTATTGCCGGAAAGTTGGGGAATAACCGGTCGCTGGTCTGGACCAGGCCTTTCCGTGCCCCTCATCATACGGTTTCAAATATGGCGCTTGTCGGGGGCGGGAGTATTCCACAACCGGGGGAGATTTCCCTTGCTCACAACGGGGTTTTGTTCCTGGATGAATTACCCGAATTCAAACGGGCGGTGCTGGAAGTCCTCAGACAACCCATGGAAGACCGTTCCGTAACCATTTCACGGGCTAAAGTGTCCATTGAATACCCATCCAGTTTTATGCTGGTGGCAGCCATGAACCCATGTCCCTGTGGATATTACAACCATCCTGCCCGACAATGCCAGTGCGGAAGTGGTGATGTGCAAAAATATCTGAACAGGATCTCCGGTCCGTTATTTGACCGTATCGATATTCAAATAGAAGTAATACCGGTCGATTTCAACGATCTTACCAGTAATCGTAAGACTGAGCACAGTGAGATCATCCGGGATCGGGTCATTTCGGCCCGGAAAATCCAGGAAAAAAGGTTTGAAGGAATACCCGGCATCCATTCCAATGCGCAGATACCGCCTAAAATGCTCAGAAATGTATGCTCATTGAATGATACCGGGAAATTACTCATTAAGACGGCAATGGAAAAACTGGGGCTGTCGGCCAGGGCTTATGACCGGATATTAAAAGTATCGCGAACCATCGCTGATCTTGATAATGCCAGTGAGATTCGTCTGGAGCATCTTGCCGAAGCAATCAATTACCGGTCGCTGGACCGGGATGGCTGGGGTAAATAACAGGATTATTAAATAACCCTGAAAAACCAGAGATCGGCAATGACGAAACAAGCAAAAACAACAGAAGCCATCCCGTTCATAGCGGTAAAGGCGATGTTCACGCGACTGATATCATTAGGTTTTACGATCAGATGTTCATAAATAAGCGCCAGGGCGAACAAGGAGGTCCCGATCCAGTATAGCCAGTGAAAATTCCCCTGGATTCCGGCTAAAATAACCAGAATAATGGCTAACAGGTGAAAGAGCGCTGACAGGGCCAATGCATTGACTTTTCCCAGGTATGCAGGAAGAGAGTTTAGTTTTTCTGATCTGTCGAAATCTATATCCAGCATGGCATAAAGGATATCAAAACCGGCTACCCAGAAGAGCACAACAAAAGAATAGATAAGGGGTAAAATATCGAAGCGGGCTGTTACGGCCAGATAAGCGCCAATGGGGGCAAGGGCAAGGCCCAGTCCCAGGAACAGGTGGGATAATGAGGTAAAACGTTTGGTCAGGCTATATCCTAATACCACCAGTAATGCTACCGGAGAAAGAAGGAAACACAAGAGGTTCATGAACCAGGTTGTCAGGATAAAAAGAAACGCATTGATGATCACAAAAATAAGTGCAGAAGAGGGTCTGATTATAGAGCTTGGAATTTCGCGTTTGGAGGTGCGGGGATTTTTCCGGTCAAATTCACGGTCCACGTACCGGTTAAATCCCATGGCGGCATTTCGGGCAAAAAACACACAGAGCAGGACCAGGATGAACAATTTCAAATTAAGGTTTTCCTGGTTGATCCTGACAGCCAGGCAAAATCCGATTAAGGCGAATGGCAGGGAAAATATGGTATGATCGATCCTGACCAGCGAAAAATATTTAACCAGATGAGAAGGTTTGAAGGAATGCATTCACCTAAAATTTTGCATAAAAATACAAAAATCCAGAATCCCTTTTTTGATGTAACTATTTTCGTTCTCTGTCGTCCAACTTGCTAATCTGTGGATTTCCGCTAATTTTGCAATATAATTTCTGATCATGAACAGACAGGTTGAAGCTCTTGTCGCCTATTTTCAACACGCATTTCACGTACAGTCGAAATATACCATCCATTCCCCTTTCGTCTTTCATTTTTATAAAAATGTCATGCTTCCCGGAGAAAATTTTCCGCAGTACAGGACATTGTTCAAGATCAGAAAGGAATTGTGCATGAAATCGCGTTATATCAAACGTAAGGATTTGGGCGCTCATGCGAAAGAATCTGTTAGGGATCAGAGGTTTGTAAGGGTAAAAGATATTGTCAGGCGATCGGGGGTCTCTGAAAAAAAAGGAGAATTTTTATTTCGTCTGGCAAGGGTTTATCAACCGGCCAACATCCTGGAATTGGGGACTTCGGTTGGTATCAGTACCATGTATTTGTCCTTAGCGGTTCCCGGCAGCAAGATCATTACCATTGAAGCATGCCTGGATTCGGCAAACCTGGCCCGCGAGAATTTTGAACATTACGGGATGAAGAACATAACCCTGATTCCCGGGAGTTTTGAAACCAGGATCAATGAAGCCCTTGAAATGATCCATCCCGTGGACATGGTTTTTTTTGATGGGAATCACAGGAAGGAATCGACTCTTTCGTATTTTGAGCAATGTTTGCAACATATTCATCCCGGTTCCGTTTTTATTTTTGATGATATTCACTGGTCTTCGGGTATGGGACAGGCCTGGAATGTAATCCGGAACAATCCGCGGGTAAAGGTGACCATTGATCTTTACCATATTGGAATTGTTTTTTTTAGAGAAGAATTAAGTAAAGAAGATTTCATGTTAAGGTTTTAACGCTATATTTGACTCATGGAAAAAGAAGTTATCCACCTCGAAAAAATAGTTAAGAATTACAAGATCGGTTCCATTATAGTAGAAGCGTTACGTTCTGTTTCGCTGGTGATCCGGAAAAATGAATTTGTTGCCCTGATGGGGCCATCCGGTTCAGGCAAATCCACCCTGATGAATATCCTGGGATGCCTTGATACCCCGTCAAGTGGGAGCTATATGTTAAATGGCGAAGATGTCAGCAAGATGGATGACAATTCCCTGGCAGAGATCAGGAACCGTCAGATCGGCTTTGTTTTTCAAACTTTTAACCTGCTTCCCCGGTCAACCGCCCTGGAGAATGTGATGTTACCATTGATCTATGCCGGCGTGGCCAAAGCCAAACGGGTGGAAAAAGCCACAGCTACCTTGACGGAAGTTAAACTAACTGATCGTATGGAACATAAGCCAAACGAGCTTTCGGGAGGTCAGCGGCAAAGGGTGGCTATTGCCCGCGCCCTGGTCAATAATCCTTCGATCATCCTGGCTGATGAGCCTACCGGTAACCTGGATTCAAAAACATCCATTGAAATCCTGGGCCTTCTTGAAGATATCCATAAGATGGGCAACACAGTCATCATTGTTACCCATGAAGAAGATATTGCTGAACATGCGCACCGGATCATCCGGTTAATGGATGGAAAAATCAACAGTGATGAACCCAACAAAAAGATCAAAACCATTGCCGATTATCATTTCAACGGCGCCTGACGTTTTGTTTTTTTGATTTTATCCTAATGTAATTCATTGGTTGCATGCAGAAAGAAAATAATTATAAGCAGCTTTTTGAGGAGTTCGACCACCTCACGGTCCTGATCATCGGTGATGTAATGGTCGATTCGTATCTCTGGGGTAAAGTAGAACGGATTTCACCTGAAGCGCCTATCCCCATCGTTGAACTTAGGAAACAGGAACACCGCATGGGTGGCGCTGCCAATGTTGCCATGAACATTCATTCCATGGGCGCTCGTCCGATTCTGTGTTCCGTAATCGGCACTGATAAAAAAGGTGGTCAGTTCCTGCAATTGTTAAAAAAAGAAAAAATAGAATCCACCGGTATCATCCGCAGCAGAAGGAGAATAACAACCTCAAAGTTCAGGATTTTCGGAAATGCTTACCAAATGTTGCGTGTGGACGAAGAAATTGATCACGACCTGGTCGAGAGCGATTACATTACATTGATCAGGGTGATTGAACAAATATTGGCTAAAGAGAAGGTGGATTGCATCATCTTTCAGGATTATGACAAAGGAGTGATCACTCCCCGGCTGATCAAAGAGGTCGTTGCCATGGCCCGCGAACGTAAAATCCCGGTCACGGTGGACCCTAAAAAAAAGAATTTCATGGCCTATCAGCAGGTTACCCTCTTTAAGCCCAATGTGAAAGAATTAAAGGAGGGACTTAATCTGACCACTGACCTGAACAACAGGCAATTGGTCATGGATGCTGCCCATCATTTGCGGACAGCGCTGAAATGTGAATTTGTTCTCACGACCCTGTCGGAAAAAGGAGTGGTGATCAGCATGAAGAACAAACAGGAAGAAAAAAGCTTATTTGTCCCGGCTCACATGCGGATTATTTCCGATGTGTCCGGCGCCGGCGATACCGTGATCAGTGTTGCTTCCCTATGCCTGGCTGCCAAACGGTCGCCTTATGAACTTGCCTATATTTCGAACCTTGCTGGTGGACTGGTTTGTGAAGACGTTGGAGTTGTCCCTGTCAACAAAGAAAAATTATTAAAAGAAGTTTTAGCGCTTCTGCATTAATACGTTCGTTTTCCCATGATTACCGATGCCGATGTTATCATTGCCGGTGCGGGCCCGGCCGGATCGTTGGCTGCTTATGAACTGGCCATTCACGGAGTCCGCGTCCTGATCCTGGAAAAGTCTTCATTCCCGCGCTATAAAGTATGTGGGGCCGGGCTGACCCATAAAATTATCCGGGAAATCCCATTTGATATTTCACCGGTCATTGAAACGATTATCCATACCGTTCAATTTTCAAGTCATTGCAGGGATGTCTTTACCCGGATTTCACCGGTGCCGGTGATATACTGTTCCATGCGGGAAAAACTCGACGCTTTTTTACTTGATCAAGCTGTCAGCGCTGGCGCTCAGGTACATTTTGGGGAGCAGGTAAGGACAATAATTCAGAACGGGAACCAAGTTGAAGTCACCACTAATAAAGGTATATTCAGGAGTACCTTACTGATTGGAGCTGAAGGCGCTTCAGGTGGTGTGGCCCGCTCGGCCGGACTTCGTGGCCACATCATGACGGGATTGGCATGGGAAGCTGAGGTGAAAACCAATCCGGACATTGTCAGAAAGTATGCGCAAACCGTCTTTTTGGATTGGGGAACATTTCCGGGGGGATATGGTTGGGCCTTCCCGAAAGCAGACCATTTTTCAATCGGGGTAGGAGGGCCAGCCTCACTTTCGAAACACATGATGCCCTATTACGACCGGTTTATCCGGTATCTGGGGAGATATATAGTGGAGGAAGCAAAAATTGGGATGCCGGATGCCGGATGGAAACAAAATTCCGGTTCAGATGGGATGAAATGGGAAACAATTTCACTCAGATCATGGCCGATCCCGGTACGGGTGAAAAAAGGCAATTTTCATGACAAACAAATCCTGGTGACCGGTGATGAAGCAGGACTGACCGATCCGCTTACCGGCGAAGGTATCTATTATGCTGTCAGGAGCGGGAAACTGGCAGCAGCTGCCTGCCTGGATTATCTGGAATCGAAAACGACCTCGCTGGAAAAATATAGTGAATCAGTCAACAATGATCTGATGAATGAATTGCTTGAAGCCAATCGAATCAAGTATTTATTCAATATAGTACCCTTGAAAATCCATCATCTTGTACGGGATAATGATCGCGTCTGGCGGGCTTTCGGAAAAGTCCTGCGTGGCGAACGATGGTATGCCGACGTCAGGAACGGATTTGGAAAATGGAAATTTCTCTGGGGTTTTACCTGCCTGCTGTCAAAATGGATATCCGGTTACAGGGAAAAAAGATACAGGACTGGTATTTAATTAGTTCCTAATTGGTTAGCCTCTTTTTTACAATTTCTGAGATGATTTTGTTGTCGGCTTTTCCTGCTAATTCCCTGGAAGCGCTTGCCATCACTTTGCCCATATCCTTGATGGAGGAGGCTCCGGTTTGTTCTATGATCTTGTTGATGACAGCAGTAACTTCTTCAACGGTCATTTGCTGAGGAAGAAAAGTTTCGATGACGGAGGCTTCGAACAGCTCTTTTTTTGCCAGATCTTCCCGGTTGGCATTTGCATATATTTCAGCTGATTCGCGTCGTTGTTTGACCAATTTCTGAAGAATTTTTAATTCCGAGGATTCCGTGATCTCATGATCGGTCCCCTCTTTTGTTTTTTCCAGTAACAAGGCCGCCTTGATGGCGCGCAACGCTTCGAGTTTCTCCGGGTTCCGGGCTAACATCGTAGCTTTGATTTCATTGTTGATTTTTAATTCGAGGCTCATCAATCAACATTTTTATGAAGAAATGAATTTTCACTACGGAGTTCAACTGATTTGTCAGGGTTTTCGGAAACCATGAATTTGGCCACCTGTGATTCGGAAGAAGGAGTGGCCTCATTTAGTTCTATATTCCGCCGTTTATATGCGGGAATACTTTCGATTTCGTACAGGTTATTTTCGATGGGAGTATGATTTTTCAGTTTTTCGCTAAGCGCCCGTAATTTGGAAATCCGTTCAACGGTTTTTTTATTCTGGAAATCACCGGGTTCTGCGGGGTCTGTATGTTTAACAACAGGGTTGTCTGGTTTAAGGGGATAGTTTGCAACCGGTTCCGGTTCGTTCACCTGGTCGGTAATTTGAAATTCATGGACCAATGTCTCTGCCAGTTCCGGTTGTTTTTCAGGTTCAGGGTTATCGACGGTAAACTCAAAAGTACGGATGTTATCGACTGGTTCTAATTCGGGTTCCTGAGCAACCGGTTGAGGATCGGGAATGGTATTTACCAACCGGATCTCTTCCGGCATTTCGGTCATCAAAGGAATTTCGGGATCGGAGGTAAAGATACGCTGTTCAACTTTAGGGGCTGGCGTATCGGAATAGAGGGTATGGACTTTAACATCCACCGGTTTCAGCGGATCTTTCTGTTTATGATCATCATCAAAGCCGGTGGCAATAATGGTGACACTGATTTTATCGTCGAGACTTTCATCAAAACCATTTCCCCAGATAACTTCCGCGGTTGATTTTGTTTTACTTTGAATGTAATCGGTGATTTCGGTGACTTCATCCATAGTGATCTCATTCTTTCCGGAAGAGATATATAGCAACAGGTTTCCAGCTCCCTCGATGTCGTTGTTATCTAACAATGGAGAACTGAGCGCTTCCTCAACGGCCATCTGGGCGCGGGTTGGGCCAACGGCAACTCCGGTTCCCATGATAGCTACCCCACTGTTTTTCATCACCGTTTTAACATCTTCAAAGTCAACATTGATATAACCTGCAACAGTTATGATCTCGGCGATCCCTTTGGCAGCGGTCGTAAGTACATTATCGGCCCGTTTGAAAGCTTCCGACAGCGGAAGGTCCCCACATAACAGGCGCAGTTTATCATTGCTGATGATCAGCAAGGCATCCACATTTTGTTTAAGCTGCCGGATACCATCTTCAGCCGATTGCTTCCGTTTGCGGCCTTCGAAGGAAAACGGGATGGTAACGATCCCGACCGTCAGAATATCGAGTTCTTTTGAAATCTGTGCGATTACCGGGGCAGCTCCCGTACCCGTGCCTCCTCCCAACCCGGCTGTTATGAATAACATTTTGGTGCCTTTTTCAAGGACGCTTCGGATATCTTCTGAATTTTCGAGGGCTGCATTACGACCCACAGAAGGCGCTGCTCCGGCGCCCAAACCGCCAGTCAGATTAGCCCCCAGCTGTATTTTTACCGGAACCGGACTTGATTCCATGGCCTGGGCATCGGTATTGCATATAATAAAGTCAACACCCTTGATTCCCTGGCGAAACATGTGGTTCACGGCATTGCTCCCACCACCGCCAACACCCATGACTTTAATGATAGACGATTGGTTTTTAGGAAGATCGAATTTTAAAATGTCAGCCATTACGATTGTTTTTTGGGTTGAATAAAAATATTAAGAAAGAGATTCGAAAATGCCGATAATTGTTTTTTTTATTAACAGAATGATTGTTAATAGCGATTTATTCTACATCTTCTTCGAATATGTTCCTGATCTTGTCGAGAAAACGATCGGGAAAACCCTTCCCCGTTTTTGCCGGATCTTTCTGTTTTTTGTCTTTAATCCGTTTTTTTCTGCTTTCTTCCGGTTGGGCCTCTTCATCATTCACTGCGATATCCGGCTTCATTTTTTCCATCTCTTTTTCATATCTTCCGATACCTTCGATCACCAGACCGATTCCTGTTGCATGCATGGGGCTGGTCATTTCAGAAGGTATTTCACTGGCGAGATGCTCGTTAGGATAACCAATCCGGGTGTCAAGTCCTGTCATGAATTCCGTAAGCTGGGCTACATGTTTCAGATGAGCGCCACCGCCGGTCAGCACAATTCCGCCGATGAGTTTCTTCTCATATCCTGAATTCCGGATCTCATAATAAATATGTTCAATGATCTCTTCCATACGGGCCTGGATGATGTTGGCAAGATTCTTCAGGCTGATCTCTTTGGGTGGACGGCCCCGAAGCCCCGGAATGGCAACAATCTCTTCTTCCCGGTTTTCGCGGGCCAGGGCTGATCCGAACTTGATCTTCAGCTCTTCAGCATGTTTCTTAATGATGGAACAACCTTCTTTAATATCTTCCGTGATGATCTCGCCACCCAATGGGATTACGGCCGTATGCCGGATGATCCCGGCATGGAAGATGGCTATGTCCGATGTGCCCCCTCCAATGTCAACCAGTACCACTCCTGCTTCTTTCTCCTCATCACTTAATACAGCCTCGGATGAGGCAATGGGCTCCAGGATGAGCTCGACCACTTCGAGGCCCGCCTTACGGACACATTTGTATATATTCTTAGCGGCTGCGGTTTGTCCGATGATGATGTGAAAATTGGCTTCCAGGGAACTCCCGATCATCCCCTTGGGGGTCATGATCCCATTTTCGCCATCGATACTGAACTCCTGAGGGATCACATCCAGGATTTCCTCGCCGGGATTCATATTGAGGTTATACATACTGTTGCACAACTTGTCAATATCTTCCTGGCTGATTTCAATCTCACTGTTCTCACGGATAATATTTCCCCGGTGCTGTAAACTTTTAATGTGCAAACCGGCAATCCCCACGTTGACGAATTTTATTTCGACACCCGATTTTAATGAAGCTTCGGCTACTGCATCTTTAATGGACTGGACCGTGTTGTCAATGTTGGCTACAACACCCCGCTTAACGCCAATGGAAGGAACTTTCCCATATCCTAAAATCTCAATTTTCCCATGTTCGTTTTTTCGGCCAACAATGACCGCAATTTTAGTCGTACCGATGTCGAGACCGACAATGATGCCTGAGTTTTTCATAGATCATTCATATTTTAGAACACACCACTTGATTCTTGAATTTAATATTGATGACATTGTATTTATTCCATCCGATTTTATTAAGGCCGAGACGGTAAAAAGCATATAACTTATGGAACTTCTCCTCCAGATCCTCGGCCTTACCCAACAGAATGACATGCTCCCCGACTCGTGGAATGAGTTCAAATTCATGCAAATCGTTTACATAAATCTGATTAATCTGAGCTTTCAGAAAGGTATCGTGCGAAATGTACATGGCTAATTTGTACAGACTGGTCATGAGGGAATCATAATAGATCGAATCAGAAAGGACCATGATATTGACCTTGTAATTCCGGTTTTTAATATAAGAATCCTCAATATCGCCGTTGGCAACGAGGACCCTGGCAGAAAAATCCGGATTGGTCGGGAGCAAAACGCCGGATTCATCCAGATAAAAACTCTCATATCGCTTGTTGATAATCCGCAGCAATGGCTCCCGCTGTTTTATATCAATAAAAACCGTTCCTTTATTATTTTCATATACCGAGGCCTTTGCCACATATGGTTCTTTCCTGATCGCGTTTTCGATCGCCCCTATATTGATATAACCCAATGGTTTTCCCTTTAGCGATCCTGCTGTCTTTCTGACGATCGAATCAATATTTACCTTTGTCACCAGGGGATCAGCTGCACCATAATGGATGGACAAATTCACAGCAGTGCATACCTGATTATAATGAGTCACTTCAACAAAACCAACCAGGACCAATGCTCCGCCAATCAAGATTACCCAGGCAAATATTTTCAATATTTTTACAAATTTCTTCATCTGTTGTTATGGCTCATTCAATGCTTCGGTAATGGGTTTAACCAGTCCGTCAATATCGCCGGCGCCCAGGGTAAGCAACACTTCCGGTTTTTCTATTGTCAGAATTGAAATCACTTCTGCCTTTGTGACCCGTTTTTTATTTTGTAAATGGATGCGCTCCAGCAACATTCCGGAGTCCACTCCCGGTATAGGCATTTCACGTGCCGGGTAAATGTCCAGCAGATACAATTCATCGAGTAAATCCAGGCTACGTGCAAAATCATCAGCAAGGTCCCGGGTCCTTGAAAACAGATGCGGCTGGAAGATCCCTGTGATCTTTTTCTCAGGGTAAAGGCTTCGGGCAGCCGTGATGCAGGCGCGGAGTTCTACGGGATGATGGGCATAATCATCAATATACACCAGATCAGGACGCCTGATCCTGAAATCAAACCGCCGTTGAACACCTTGATAACTCAACAGGGCTTCCCGCAAGGTCTTTTCATCGATTCCCGTCAGATATCCAACTGCCAGCGCTGCAATTGCATTTTCGAGATTGAACATGCCCGGAATGCCAGGGGCCAGATCTTCAAGGACCCCTCCGGGTGTGACCAGGTCAAAATGGAAAAGATCCCCTGCCAGACGCACATTTTTTGGATAAAATGCCGCTTTGTGGTTTACAGAATAGGAATATTGAGCGTAGACATTTTTATGAACAGGAGCAATTGAAACCCCTTGTTTCAGGATCAGATGGCCTCCCTCTTTAATCCGTGAAGTAAATTTTTCAAAGGTTCTTTTCAGGTTATCCGCGTGACCATAAATATCCAAATGGTCAGGATCGGCCGAAGTAACGATCGCGATTTCCGGTGTCAGCTGAAGGAAAGAGCGGTCATATTCGTCTGCTTCTGCAACACAGTAAACTGGGTTGGAACGATTGCCTGGCGAAAATATCGTCTCTTCCGAAAAGAGAAAATTAGAACCATAATTTTTGGAAATGCCTCCTAAAAAAGCCAAATAATCTTTTTTTGCAGCATGAAGAATATGGGCAATAAGGGTTGAAGTAGTGGTTTTCCCATGGGTACCGGCTACGGCAATAGTTTTGTATTTATCGGATACTAAACCTAAAATTTCCGCTCTCTTTTTCATCGGAAAACCTTTATCCCTGTAATACTGCAATTCGATATGATCGGCAGGGACTGCCGGGGTGTAAATCACCAGGTCCGGTTGTTTTGGGATAAGTTGAATGTTTTCTTCAAAATGTACCGGAATGCCTTCTTTGATAAGCTGGCCGGTAAGGGCGGTTGGGGCCCGGTCATAACCGGAAACAGCAACTCCACGGAGCAGAAAATACCTGGCCAATGCACTCATACCGATCCCACCGATACCAATAAAATAAACAGTCGATGTATGTTCCAGGTCAATCATGGTCTTCTTTTACGGTTGGATTATCAGGATCCGGTACCAGATGCCGGTTTTCATGTTCCGGAGATATCCTGGGGTTTTCCGGAATCAGTTTCAGCGATTCGTCAGCTATCTTTTCAGCAGCATTGGAGATGCCCAACAGCGCTATATTTTTTTTCAGATTGGCCTGAAGGGTTTGGTTTTGTATTACTTCAGCGATTTTAATCCCTAACTTTTCAATGGCTTCATGGTCCCTGATCAGGAGCGCTGCATCTCTTTCTGCCAAGGCTTTAGCGTTTTTAGTCTGATGATCTTCTGCAACATTCGGCGAAGGAATAAGTATGACCGGTTTGGCAACCACGCACAACTCCGAAATAGCAATAGCCCCTGCCCGGGAGATGATCAGATCGGCCACGGCATAAGCCAGATCCATCCGGTCGATAAAAGGCTGGACAATTAAGGGTATTCCGGGTCCCATTTCCCGCATCCAACTTCCATGATCCGTGATCCGCTCTCTGTCATCCATGATCCGCGATCTATATCCTGCTTCCTGCAACTGTGCCAGAACCGATTTGTAGTAATATTTGCCTGTTTGCCAGAGGATCTGTATTTTTAATTCATCGGTTGCCCCTTCTGAACAACTTCTGACAAATTCCAGCACAGCTTGGTTGATCGTCCCGGCGCCCAGGCTTCCACCTATCACAAGAACTACTTGAACCCCTTCCCTGAGGCCGAAAAATTCCTGGGCCCCTTTCCCCTTTCCGGTCAGGTTTACCAAATCCTGGCGAATGGGATTGCCCGTCAGGATGAGTTTCTCCTTTGGAAAATATTTCTCCATTCCGGCATAAGCCACACAGATCTTCCTGACTTTATTGCCTAACAAACGGTTGGTTACTCCGGGGTAGGAATTTTGTTCCTGGATGAGACAAGGAATACCCATATTGGTGGCGATCCGCAAAGTCGGGCCACTGGCATAACCTCCCACTCCAATTACCACATCAGGTTTAAAAGATCGGATGACAGCGCGGGCTTTCATCATGCTGACCAAAAGCTTGAATGGGAATGTGAGGTTTTTCCAGGTCATTCTGCGCTGAAAACCGCTGACAGTCAGACCTACGATGCGATATCCTGCTGCCGGGACTTTTTCCATTTCCATCCTGCCTTTGGCGCCGATGAAGAGAATGTCTGCTTCCTTTACCTTCGCTTTTAACGCGTTGGCAATGGCTATTGCCGGGAAAATATGCCCTCCTGTGCCACCACCGCTGATGATGATCTTTGTCATGTTACAGGAGTTGTTTGAGGGTCCATACCTAAAACCGGTTCATGAAGGATCTCCACTTCCGTCCCGTTCTTTGTTTCCATCTCTGTTCTTCGGCTTACGCTCAGGATGATACCGAGTGAAATACAGGTAAACCAGATAGAGGTGCCTCCCATACTGACCAACGGCAAGGTTTGACCTGTAACTGGGAAAAGATTAACTGCTACAGCCATGTTGATAAGCGCTTGAAACACAAGGCTGAACCCGATACCGATGGCCAGCAGGGAACCAAAATTTCCCTGACTTTTATGGGCAATCCGTATAACCCGGTAAAAAAGAATAAGATAGAGCAGTAAAAGAAAAATACCCCCGATCAACCCATATTCTTCAATGATGATGGCAAAAATAAAATCGGAATAAGGATGCGGTAAAAAATTACGCTGGGTGCTTTTTCCGGGAGATTTTCCAAGAAGCCCTCCTGAAACTATAGCAATCTTAGCCTGATCAACCTGGTAAGTGGCATCGGGATCGGCTTGCTCTTTGTTGATAAAATGATCCACACGGGCAACCCACGTGGTCCCGCGGGGAAATAATACAGGAAAAGTTTTCGACAAGGCAAATATCAGGACAATCCCGACAATACCCAATCCGATCAGCGTCATCATGTATTTCATGCTGATCCGGCCGATGAACATGATCACCAGACAGGTAACAAACAAAATAGCTGCCGTGGAAAAATTGGCAGGGAGGATCAGGAGGGTAACAACGATAACCGGAATGATAACCGGAAGAAACCCCTTACGGAAATCCTTGACCATTTCCTGCTTTTTGCTCAGTACCCTTGCCAGGTACATGATCAGAAACAGCTTTGCCACATCTGAGCTCTGGAAAGTTAGGTTCACAATAGGAACAGTCAACCAGCGGTTTGCTTCATTCAGATTGGTCCCTGAAACAAGCGTAATAAGCAACAAGGGGATGGTAAGGAACAAACCGATCTGCGAGATCCGGGAATAGTAGGTATATTTGATAAGGTGGGTGATATACATCAGGGCAAGCCCGAATCCAAGGATGAGAAAATGTTTGATCAGGTAGTATTCGGTATTCCCATGCTGCTTTTTGTATGCTAACGTTCCTGTGCTGCTGTAAACCGCTAACAACGAGAAGATACACAAGATCACCACAACGATCCAGATCACTTTATCCCCCTTAATATCCCTGAAAAAATTTCGCATGATGGAATAACTTACAAATTCTTTACCGCTTCACGAAACGCCTGACCCCTTTCTTCAAAATTTTCAAACAGATCAAAACTGGCACATGCCGGTGAAAGCAGGACCGTATCGTTGCGTTCACCCATATAATAAGCCGTCTCAACTGCTTCGCTCATGGTGAGGACATCGACCATGGGTATTCCCATCCCATCAAAGGCATCGTGGATACGACTGTTATCGATTCCTAAACATACCATCCCTTTTACAAAATGCCGGACCAGGTACCGGACAATGGAATAATCATTCCCGTTTTCAACGCCCCCGACAATCCAGATAACCGGACGGGATAGACTTTCCAAAGCATACCAGGCAGCGTTGATATTCGACGACCGGGAATCATTGATAAATTCTATGCCATGAATTACAGCGACTGTCTCAAGACGGTGTTCGGGGAGTTGGAACCCCGAAAAACTTTCCTTTATGAATTCCTTCCTGATATCCCTGATCTTCGGCCCAATTGAGGCAACCAAAGAATTAAATACTGTCGGATGACCTTGTTTTGATAATGCTTCTAATGTCATGGTACTTATCTTAGTTTAAGTGTTACAACCGATAAAACAGCTAACATGATGCTTACAATGAAAAACCGGAGTACGATTTTTGATTCATGGTAACCCAGCATCTGATAATGATGATGCAGGGGCGCCATCTTAAATATTCTCCTTCCAACACCGAATTTTTTCCGGGTATATTTAAACCACGCTACCTGCATGACGACCGAAAGGTTTTCGGCTAAAAAAACCCCGCAAAATATGGGGATCAGGATCTCCTTCCGGATCATGATGGCAAAAACGGCAATGATCCCGCCCAAAGCCAGACTGCCCGTATCACCCATGAAAACCTGCGCCGGATAAGAGTTATACCACAAAAATCCGATGCAGGCGCCGATAAACGCCGAAATGTAGATCGCCAATTCACCGGTGTTCGGTATGTACATGATATTCAGGTAATTTGCAAAGACAATATTGCCTGAAACATAGGCGAATATCCCTAAGGTCAGGCCAACAATCGCAGAAGTCCCCGTGGCAAGTCCATCCAGACCATCAGTCAGATTGGCCCCATTGGATACCGCGATAATGATAAAGATCACGATGGGAACAAAAATCAACCAGGTCCAATGTTTAGCGCCCTTTCCAATCCAGGAAATCAGTTTGCTGTAATCAAGTTCATTGTTCTTGACAAAAGGGATGGTCGTTTTAGTTGACTTGACGGAAGTCCTTGAGAAGATCCTGCCTTTATCCTGGGCTGCGGCTCCGCCTTCCACATTGAAAACATCCGTAGCCGGAACGTAAGCAGAAGGATGGATCCGTTCCCGGATCACAATGCTGTCATTGAAATACATTGTAAAACCGACAATCAATCCAATGCCGATCTGACCTAATATCTTTAGCTTTCCCGGTAACCCTTTTTTATCCTTTTTAAAGACCTTGATATAATCATCCAGGAACCCGATCAGGCCCAACCAGATGGTCGCGATTAAAACCAGGATGATATAAATATTGTGTAGTTTGGCAAATAACAGGGTGGGGACTAAGATCGCCGCCAGGATGATCAGGCCTCCCATGGTGGGGGTGCCTTGTTTTTGGGTCTGACCCTCTAATCCCAAATCCCTGACCGTTTCACCAACCTGTTTTTTATGCAGGAAATTGATCATCCGTTTTCCGATGATCATGGTGATGAACAGGGAGGTAATCAGGGCAGCCGCAGCCCTGAAAGAGATATATTGGAATACCCCCGCACCAGGAAAATTCATGGCTTTATCCAACCATATGAATAAATAGTATAACATAAGCTACGGTTTTATCCTGTTATCCTGTCCGAAAATTTCCTTCAGTATTTCTTTGTCATCAAAATGATATTTTGTCCCCTTGATATCCTGGTAATTTTCATGGCCTTTACCGGCTACCAGAATAATATCACCTGGTTTTGCCAAGGCACAAGCAGTTTTGATGGCTTCCAACCGGTTGACAATGGTCAGGACTTTCTTCTTCTCTTGTATACCGACTCCTTTTTGCATATCGTCCAGAATTGCCTCCGGTTCTTCAAAGCGGGGATTATCTGAAGTCAGGATCACGCGGTCGCTGAGCCTGCAGGCGATGGAAGCCATGACCGGACGTTTGGTTACATCCCTGTTCCCACCTGCGCCTACAACCGTGATCAGTTGCTCGTTATGACCCCGGATGGTGTTGATGGTTTCCAGTACATTTTGCAAAGCATCGGGTGTATGTGCGTAATCGACGATCGCTGTAATTCCGTTACACGACCTTAGGGAGTTGAACCGGCCCGCAACAGGCTCCATCTTGCTCAAAGCGGTAAGGACCCGTGTTTTGTCCTGCCCAAGCAGCATGGCAGAGGCATAAACAGCGAGTAAATTATAGGCATTGAATAATCCAATCAGCTGGCACCAAACTTCAACGCCGTCAAAGCTAAGATGAAGGCCATGTACCTGGTTCCCGAGAACCCTGCAATGAAAATCAGCCATCCCGCGGATACCGTACGAATACTTGGATGCATGCGTGTTTTGCAGCATCATGGCGCCGTTTTTATCATCCTTGTTGATGAGGGCAAATGATCCGGATGGCAGGTTGTCGAAGAAAGTTTTTTTTGCCTTCAGGTATGCGTCAAAAGTTTTGTGATAATCAAGATGGTCATGGGTCAGATTGGTAAAAATCCCCCCCTGAAAAGTTAAACCTGCAATCCGGTGTTGATCAATGGCATGCGACGATACTTCCATAAAGCAGTAGCTGCACCCAGCCTTTACCATCTTGGCCATCATCTCATTCAGCTTAACGGGATCCGGGGTCGTATGGGTTGAAGGATAATCCGTCTCATCGATTTTATTGACAATGGTCGAAATAAGTCCGCAACCATATCCCAGCTCACGGAACAACCGGTGCAACAGCGTTGCCGTAGTGGTTTTGCCATTGGTCCCGGTCACACCGACCAATGCCAGGTTCTGTGAAGGATTCCCAAAATAATGGGAAGCCATTATCCCCAATGCGATTCCGGAATTTAATACCCGGATATATGAGGCCCCATCCTGGCAAACCGGTGGCAAATCCTCACATACAATGCCAATTGCGCCATTGGAAACCGCGGCTTCGATGAAATTATGACCATCGGCAGTGGTCCCCCGAACCGCAACAAAAAGATTTCCCGGAACAACCTGGCGTGAATCAAATACCAATCCGCTGACTTCAAGGGATTTACTTCCCAGGAACTCAAGAACTGTCAAATCGCCAATGATATCTGTAAGTTGCATCAGGCTTCTATTTTTAGTTTATATTGTGTTAACCGGAGATCGATCACAACTGGCATCCCTTTCCGGATGAGTGATCCGGGTGCAAGTGATTGTTTTACTACGGCGCCTTTTCCGTTGATCAGTACATTCAGTCCTTGTCGCTCAAGTACGAACAAAGCATCTTTCAATCCCATTCCGGTCACATCGGGCATAATACCTGGAGTAAAAACCTGCTGGGATATTATTATTTTATCATGAGAGATTTCAGGTTTTCCCCAAAAGGACTGACCGGCAATCGTCTGCGATTTCATCCCAAGCGATGCAAAAGCTTCTGATAGCTCCCTGGATTCCCCTGGATGAACCAGTGGAAAAGGATTATCCACGGTATCACGGGGGAGGGGTATTATAATGTCGGGCCTGATGGCGTACAGCTTATCCGATAATTCCTTAAACACGGGCGCCGCAACCGCTCCGCCGTAATATTTCCCTTTTTTCGGGTTGTTGATAACTACGATGCATGAATACTTGGGATTGTCGGCCGGGAAATAGCCGACAAATGTTCCCTTGTATTGCACCTGTCTGGTCCCTTGTCTGTATCCCTTATTATTGGCCGCGATCTGGGCGGTACCGGTCTTCCCTGCGATTTTATAATGAGGCGATTTGATGCTGGCGCCTGTCCCTTCTTCCACAACGCCAAGGAGCAAAGCCTGGGCATTTCTGATGGCAGCCGGTGAAACGATTTGAGGATTGATTGTCACCGGGCGGATTTTCTGGATAACCCTGCCATTCCTGCGGATTTCGCGGACAAGGAGGGGCTTCATCATGGCTCCGTTGTTGGCAACGGCATTGTAAAGCGTCAGCAAATGAATGGGCGCCAGGGAAATCTCATAGCCGATCGACATCCATGGAAGGGATAAAGCCGACCAGTATTTGCTTTTTGTATTTTTTATATAAGGACGGCCTTCGCCGGCAATCTGTAGCTTTAACGGGCGGTTGATCCCGATCCGGTAAAGACCATCAATAAATTTCTGCGGGGTGGCAGCGTAAGCAGAATAAATCATACGGGATGTTCCGACGTTTGAAGATTTCTCGAATACCTGCCGTGCGCTGATCACTCCTAATCCATGATGGGAATCTTCCATCTTCCGGCCCGCGTAGGTTGTTACTCCGCCGGAACAATTCACCGGGGTCTCCAGGTTTATTTTTCCATCGTCAAGCGCTACAAGAAAAGAGGCCAGTTTAAACGTTGAACCCGTTTCCTGGCTTTCCCCGATGGCATAATTGAATATCTCTGCATAAGTTCCTTCGTTGGTCCTTCCCAGGTTGGCCATGGCCCGTATGTACCCGGTATTGACCTCCATCAGGATTACGCAGCCATGATCAGCGCTGTCGGCGATCAATTCCCTTCTGAGCGCTGATTCTGCCAGATCTTGAAGATTCACATCCAGAGTAGTGATGATGTCGTCCCCATTTTTAGGTTCCACCTGGTTTTCTGGATCTACCGGCATCCAGGCCTGATTTCCGATGCGTCGCATCAACCTTTGCCCATTGGTCCCCTGTAGATTTTTCGTAAAAGAACCCTCAATTCCCACATAAACCTTCTCAGTCCCTTCCCCGCTTTCATAACCGACAATCCGGCGTGCCAGCGACTGATAGGGCAGTTCCCTTTCATAACGGGGGATCACAATCAATCCGCCTTTATATTTCCCCCTCCTGAAGATGGGGAATTTTCTCATTTTGTTCAGATCAGGATATGTAACATCCCGTTGTATCAGCAGGTACCGGACATTATTCCGGCGCGCTTCCCACAGCATATCTTTATATTCAGTTGATGATTTATCATTAAAAAGGCCGGAAAGACAAATGGCCAGGGAATCGACATTTTTTCTAAAAACAGCATCGGTAATGGAATCCGTTACCACATCCATCCGAATTTCAAAAATTGGAATGCTCACAGCCAACAGGGTACCGTCATCTGCACAAATATTCCCCCTGATCGCCTCCAGCTCTTCCAGATAGATTTCCTGTTTCAGGGCCATTTCTGAATATTCCTTTTTTTCGAACTGTTGGATAATAATGACACGGGCAATTATGAAAAGCCCAAATAGCAATACGCCCAGATAGACAAGATAAACACGCAGCAGTATGTCTTTTTTAATGTCTTTCATCCGTCGTTTCCTGTTTTGCCTTGATCGTGGATCCGGAGTAAAGGATCTTGTAAGGGGGTAACATGCTTTCTTTCAACCCGTATTTCAAGGCTTCCTTGGAGATTTCCGATTGCCGGCCACGGAACATCAGGGCCGCTTTGGTCGTGATATACTGATACCGCAATTCCTTCAACTCGTTTTTTGTCCGTTCAATATCCTTGAATTTCTTCTCTGTATTGTAAGTGTTGCCGATATAGATCATGGCCAGGATGGTGACATAAAGGAGAAATGGAAGGTTGCCAATCACCCATTCGCGGGTGAGGTAATCACCGCCTAAAAACTCTTTCACGGCTTTCCTTCCTTTTCTGGCCTTTTTCACCGGTTTAATGGGCCCTTCCTCCGGGAAAGTATCCATCCCATCATGAACCTCTTCATCTGCCGGCTCCTGTTTCAAAAAGGAGTTGGCCCCGTTTCCCGGTAAAGGATCTATATATTTCCAGTTATCCTGCATCTTTACCTTTTTTCGGCTATCCTTAAATGGGCGCTCCGGGCCCTGCTGTTCTGTTCTGTTTCGGATTCTGATGGAACGATGGCTTTTCGGGTAATGACCTTCAGTGGCGACAGTTCATTTCCATAAAAATCTTTCTCCGTTACCCCTTCGAAATTGCCGGAACGGAAGAAATTTTTAACCAGCTTATCTTCCAATGAATGGTAGGAGATCACCACCAATCTTCCACCCGGCTTCAGGCAGGCCGGAGCTTGTTTTAAAAACTCCCGTAACGCATCCATTTCTTCGTTTACTTCGATCCGTAACGCCTGGAAGACCTGAGCCAGGTATTTATTCTCTTTTCCACGTTCGGCACAGGTTTGAGCAATCGTTTTTAATTCGGTGGTCGTTTCAATTTCTTTCTCTTTCCGGTGCCTATCTATACAGGCAGCAAGTTTGCGGGCGTTCCTTATCTCTCCGTAATTCCTGAATAGACCGGCCAGGTCCCCTTCAGTGTATTGGTTCACAATTTTCCTGGCTGTCATCTTTTTGTTGCGGTCCATGCGCATATCGAGCATCCCTTCAAAACGGGTTGAAAAACCTCGGTCAGCCTGATCGATTTGATGAGATGAGAGCCCCAGGTCGGCCAGAATCCCATCGACCGGAAAAACCCGGTGCAACATCAGGAAATTGCGAAGGAACCTGAAGTTATGGTTGACCATGATCAGCCGCGGATCATTCAGGCGGTTGCTGATTGCTTCTTCATCCTGGTCAAAAGCGATCAACTTGCCGTTTGTAAGATGATCCAGAATGGCTTTCGAATGCCCGCCACCCCCGAAAGTAGCATCCACATAGATGCCATCCGGACAAATGGCAAGCGCCTCCACGGTTTCACTAAGAAGAACACTCTTATGGTATATCATCGATTGTGTTGGTTCTGTCTTGTTTTCCCATTACTTTTTCGGCCAACTGGGCAAAGTCCTCAGGCTCCTTCGACAACAGTTGCTGGTAAGTAGACTTGTTCCAGACCTCAATCCGGTCAGAATAAGCAAATAAGATGATCTCCTTCTCAATACCTGCGAATCCAAGCAGCGATTTGGGCAACAATAACCGGTTCTGGCTGTCAAGGGCCAACTCTGTGGCGCCATTATAAAAGAACCGGACAAACCGGCGGTTATCACGTATGTATAGATTCAGCTTGTTGATATTCTCAGTGGTCTTCTTCCAGATGTCATGGGGATATAGCACAAGGCATCCCTCAAATCCACGATTGATCACGAATTTATCCTCGGCCTCCGGGCTGATTTGCTTTTTCAGCGCGGCAGGAAGGATGATTCGGCTCTTCTCATCGAGCCGGCATTCAAATTCACCGATCATGTTCGTTGTTGACACGAATTTTTTTTTCGACCGTAAATATAGATAAAAATCCCCACAATTCTCCACTTACCTCCACTTGTTGATAACTTTTTTTGACGGGGTGGGGCTATAAATGGAATCCTAGCTAGTGAAAATGAAATAAATAGAGTAATAAGTGTTTGACCTTGCCTGTTTTTATTGATGGAAATGAGGACTGCAAAAAGAATCCTGGGAGAAAGTGGAATAAACTATTCCTGATTTTTTACCGGTGGCGGATGACCAGTTTATAGCTTGTGGGGCCAATTCTGACAAGGTAGATACCATCGGGCAAGGTTGAGGTGTTGATCGTCATCTGGTCAGTGAAGGGTACCTCCATGAGGATACGGCCAAAAGTGTCAAAAACCTGAAGGGATAAGATGGAGTTCTGTGTGATTGTTTGATAGGAGGTAGGAGAAAGAAGATAGGAAGTGGTAAGACCGTTGATTGATGTGGCAGCGTGATTGTAAACCGCAATGAATACCTTATCATCTGCCGGATTTGGGGTTATTTGTATCTGTAAATCTGCCATCTGGCCCACTGTATTTATTCCCGGAATAATATGGGCTGGTTGTTTTGAACTGATATACTGTATCCCGCCGCTGAAATTCCCTGCCAGTAAATCGAAGTATCCCGCATCGCTGAGATGGGCAATCGCGCCACAGGAACGCCATCCGCATACTGAATCAGCAGGTTTGGTTCCGGTTAAAAGGGAAAGATCGTCCGATAGGACGAACTTTCCATCCAGGTTCCCATCAATTGAATCGAAACAATATAGTTTTCCTTCTTCGGAACCACTAACAAGTCGTGTGTCCCCAGCGGGAAGTCTGAAAAAACAAGGCGTACTGAATCCATCCCATGATAAATCATAATTGGTCACGTTGACCTTTCCGAGACTATCCGTGATGCAGGTAAATACCGGATTTGATGATGTTCCTATGTCATCGTAATAATTCAGGTTTCCACCCCGTTCACCCACGATCAACTCCGGCAATCCATCCTTATCCAGGTCAAAAAGTTGGGGGGTACTGTAATAGCCAACATCAATCTGCTGGTAAAAAGGTTGAGCCTCTCCAAAAACCGGGAGATCACCGGAACTTCCTTTGTTGGGGAAGAAAAGCAGGGTCCCGTCACCATTACCGATCAATAAATCGGTCAGGCCATCACCGTTGAGATCCGCAAAAGCAGGAAAAACACCGGAAAGACTGAGTTGTGAGATACCGGCCAGATCATCTGTGACATATTCGAAAATCGGTGAGGTGTTTGTTCCCTTGTTCTTGAAATAAGCAACCCGCGAAGTATATGCCGAATGAAGGATACCTTGAAAATACCAGGAAGAATCATAATACCCGTAATTTCCCACAAATAGGTCTGTGAGCCCGTCGTTATCAAAATCATACAACACAGGCAGCGCGTCGGATCCAAAATCCATCATTTCGTTCCGGAAAAACCGGTCTGTTTGAAATTCAAAGAGCGGGGATGTATTGCTCCCTGTATTCTTATAGAACCAGACACAATTATAATTGTCAGCCGTGATTAAATTCGGATCAAATGGCGAAACGACAAGGTCATTTATGCCGTCATTGTCCATGTCCAGCCAGGAGGCCGCCGGGAAGGAAAACAATTTTACGGGATGGTTATAGGATGGATAGATTGTATCCATGTCAACCATGAACGCTGTATCGGTTGTGCCTCCGTTGATAAGGGCTATCAATCCCGGAAAATCAACATCTCCCAAGATCAGGTCCTTCAGCCCATCATTGTTCAGGTCAATGGCCAACAGGGTCGACCCGGTATGTTTTGGATGATCTTTTTCAGCCTGATATGGGCAGATGGCATTAAGCTGAATATGATTTCCTCCTTCACTCTCTTTGAATTTTCCCCAGCAATGATCATTCAGCTGGTAATCAAGACTATCACAGTTCCCATACTTTTCAATGGAAAGATTTTTATGGTATTCCACAAAGGACCCGAGTCCGAAAAAAGTAAGCAGATCCAGATCCCCGTCATTATCAATATCGGCCAATGCCGGATAGTCAACACTGGTTACCAGGATCCCAACCTTCCCTGTATAATAAAAAGATTCTAACAGGTCTGTCACCAGCTTGAATTTCAGGACGGTATCCGAAACGTTCAGAAAGACCCTCACTCCCCCGAATCCATAAGTGAAGAGGTCCATTTTCCCATCACAGTTGTAATCGGCCGTGATCACCCAATCGTGCAAAACGGGAATTTTAGCCGCGTATTCAGGGGCAAAGGAGTAATCAATGGCATTGGGAGTCCCATGATTGATAAAGGTCAGTTTACGGTTACCATGCCTGTCGAAAATGAGCAGGTCATTGATCCCATCAAGGTTCAGGTCAATCGCGCAAAACTGGCATGAATTCAACCCTCCGGCCCAGGGGAATAACAGGTCGGATGCCGGATGTTGGATGCTGGGCGCTGGATGCTGGATACTGGATGCTGGACGGTAAAATAAATCATGAATAGTACGGGCGCTACCCATTGTTGGAAAGAATAGATTAAGAGAAAAGATGAAAATTATTTCCAGCCTGATTTTCATAGCACAACAAAATTATCAAATCTTTCGGTACTTTTGAATTCTGTTAAAGTTCAAGGGTATCATGTTAGTTATCTTTGTTTTTTGCTTTTTTATTTCTCATCATTAATTGGTTTTTATGTCCCGTATCCTTGTAATTGACGATGAAAAGAGTATCCGGAATACCCTCCGTGAGATCCTGGAATATGAAAAATACCAGGTGGACGACGCTCCTGACGGAACCGAAGGCATCAGGATGATCAAAGAAAACAAGTACGATGTGATCCTCTGCGATATTAAAATGCCCAGAATGGATGGGATGGAAGTACTGAACCTGGCTATCGGGATCACAGATACCCCAATCATCATGATCTCAGGTCATGGCACCATCGATACTGCAGTGGAAGCCATTAAGACCGGCGCTTATGATTATATTGCCAAGCCCCTTGATCTGAACCGTTTGTTGGTGACGTTGCGCAATGCCCTTGCGCGGACTGTGTTGCTGGATGAGACCAGGCAATTACGACAGAAGGTCGGCGCGTCTTATACTATGATTGGTGAATCGCAAGCCATGCAGCAGATCCATCAGATGATCGCAAAAGTTGCCCCTACCGAAGCACGTGTTTTGATCACAGGGGAAAACGGAACCGGTAAAGAATTGGTTGCCCGACATCTTCATGCTATAAGTCACCGGTCTCATGGTCCTTTTGTAGAGGTCAACTGTGCCGCGATCCCCGCCGAACTGATCGAAAGTAATTTATTCGGACATGAAAAGGGATCTTTTACCTCTGCCTTCAAACAGCACAAAGGTGATTTTGAACAGGCAAATGGGGGTACCCTGTTCCTGGACGAGATAGGGGATATGAGCCTTTCGGCACAATCCAAAGTCTTGCGCGCCCTTCAGGAAAACAAGATCACCAGGGTAGGAGGCGAGAAGGAGATCATAGTGGATGTAAGGGTTATCGCTGCAACCAATAAAAATATCCGGGAAGAAATAAAAAATAAGACTTTCCGCGAAGATCTTTATCACCGGTTGAGTGTCATCATCATTGATGTCCCGCCTTTGTCGCAGCGGGTTGACGATATCCCGTTACTGGTGGATCATTTTATTCAGGAATACTGCCAGAGTATCGGAAGGGCTCCGAAAGAGGTAACCCCGGAAGCCATGAATGAATTAAAAACCCTTAGCTGGACTGGTAATATCAGGGAACTGAAAAACGTGGTGGAACGGTTGGTGATACTGAGTGAAGGGCAGATCACACAGGATGATGTCAAACGTTATACGATCTGAACTCGGTGAATATCAGCTTCTTTTGAATGGAACGGCTAATTACCACGATTCTGGTTTCTGCTCATCCGACACGAACTTACGGAGGGATTCGATCTGTCCTGTTATTTTATCGTCCACAACTACCTTCAGTTTATTCCAATTATTGTTGAAAACCCAGACACTGAAAACCCGGTCTTTTTTTGGAGGAACGACTTGCTCCAACGGGCCGACGGTTGGAATAGACCCCTTGCCGGTATGGGTAAATCCGGAAACCGAATATTTGTATTTTCCATCCTTAAAGTAGAGGGAAAAAGTGAACTGGACGTTTCCACCAGATGGATGATTGATCCGGTTGTTGTAAATATATGGGATTGACCCTTTTGCTATGATTATGCCATCTTTCTCATCCTCGGTCTCAAAAACGGTTTGAACCGGATAAAAAGCCCCGGACAACCATTTTCTTCCCTTTTGGTACAACTCTGCTGAAGTTTTCCCGGTTACATCTATAATACCGCTATAGGTAATCATTCCGTTTTCCTTGTCAAGGGGCATGGGATGGTATCCTTTTTCACGGACAAGGTAATCGATATACTTTTTATTGATATTCCGTACGGTAGAGGAGGAGTCAAAATAGTAAGAAAAATGAACGGAATCATCATATTCTTTTATGATCCTGACATTCCATTGATCCCCGTTTTTGTTGATGATCACGTCCTGTGCATGGCAAAAAACCGGGATCAAAAATAGAAACAACACTGATTTTCTGGCCCCTGGGGAAAGAATACTGAAAAGACATTCCATGAATGCGTAAATGTGATTTTGTTTTTGAAAAACAGACCTCCGTTTCATATTGATTATCAACAAATAACGTAGGTCTGTTGTGGAGCTGGAGGGATTCGAACCCTCGTCCAAACAAGTAGCAAAAATGCTTTCTACATGCTTAGCTTCTGATTGATTGTCGGGTTCAGACTGGCCAAAAGCATACCCACCAGAACCTTAGTCCCTTTGTTTTCGCCCTGGCAACGGGACGGTGCCCGGACTATCTCAACCTTTTCGATGCCTCATCCGGAACACCGTTGAGAAGGGTTTCCCGGGAGACAAGACGCGCTTAATTTCTAAAATTAAGCAGCCAGTCTGTATGAATAATTGTCGCCGTTTATAGGCTATGTGAACTGACTTTTTACGAGGTCGGCGCACGAGGACTCGGCATGCTTACAATCCCACTCCCTTGCTGTCAAAACCGGTCAGCCCCGGAATGATCTGCAAAGATACAAAAAAACCTCCCATCTCTCATCTCTCATCTTCTATCTCTCATCTCTTCTTCATTCCCTTCATTCAGGTTCAGGATGGTATCGACAAATCCCGGAATATCATATTGGGTATTAAATATCTTATATAATTCCGCTAAGATTGGAAAATGTTCCGACACATTCATTTTTTCCGATATTTCTTTAAAAAAAACCTGTACGGCAGTTCTTCCTTCAAGGACCAGCTCATGCGAAACGTGTTCGGTAAAAAAACCTTTTCCGATCAGCAATCCAAGTGTTCGGTTCCGGCTGAGATCATTCAGGGCAGTCAGTGCGAAATCGCCGTACCCGCAATAATTGAACAGGGTTTCATCTTTCCCTCCGAAATAATGCAAAATCCTCCTCATTTCCCTGAAAGCCTTGGTTAAAACCATGAACCGGAGATTGGGTGAATTGAACTGCGCATCCACGATCCCCATGACTACCGCGTAAATATTTTTCAAGATGCTTAGAATTTCAACACCCTGACAATCTGTTGAATAATCAAAGTAAACATTGGTTCCCTGAAACAAATCAGGGATGGCTGCTGCCGGATGATGTTCAGGTATCTTTTCCTGAAGATATTTGGGGAGGTCAGAAGCGCATTTTCCCTGAAGGGTACCGGAAGATAAATTCTCATATCCAAGGGTGAAACCAGTTGGTGATTGATTGATTATTTCCCGTGCAAAACCTGGTCCTTTAAGGGTACATACCGGGTTGGGGAAGTTTTCGCGAAGGCACTGGACCACTGTTTTATATTCCGCGCCAAATCCTTTTGCCAGATTAACGAGAAGAGCCTCAGAATGAATATATTTACGGATATTATTCAGGTGGTCCATCAGGATGACGGAAGGAATCGCTAAAAACAGAATATCATATCCCTCGAGCTGTCGGTCGTCGGTCGTTGCTTTCAGGCCGGGATGAAGAAGCAGGGTCGGGAAATACTTTGAATTAATATGGTTGGTATTGATGTCCTCCACGACCCGTGTCTCAATAGAATGAAGCAGGATTGGTCCTTCAGATCGCCCGGCAAGGACATTACCCAAAGCGGTCCCAATAGCGCCGGCTCCGATCATTGCAACTTTAGGTTTTTGTATTTTCATGTTTTAGGGTTTTTAACAGAGAAAATGATTTTAAAGCAACTGCCATTATCGTTACTGATTTCCAGGATTGCATCTATCTGCTGAATCAGGATGTTGATGATTTGGGACCCGGTGGATCCAGTATTCCGGAAAGAGAAACCGGGTGGCAGCCCGATCCCGTCGTCAGCAATAATCACTGCCCAATGATCTTCTTTTTCTTGTTTTAAAGATACCCGGATATTACCGGGATTGTGATCCGGGAAAGCATATTTATAAGCGTTGGTTATAAGTTCATTTATAATTAGTCCAAGAGGGAGCGCTTTTTCTATCGCGACAAAACAGGGATCAATGTCGGTGTGAACGCTGACATTATAGTTTTTGAATGCGGAGGAGATGATCATGGATAAATTTCTCAGATAATCACCAAAAGGAATAGCATTGATTCCCTGATCCATGTAAAGAAGTTCATGAACAAGCGACATTGTACGCACCCTCAGTTTTAAATCGCTAAAAGAACGGTCAATCAAAGGATCGTGTATTATCATCTGCTGCATATCCATTAAGCTGATCAGAATGGCAAAATTATTTTTAACCCGGTTATGGATTTCATTCAGGAGCAGTTCTTTTTGTTTTTCGTTTTCCGACAAAACTTCCTCGTGTTTTTTCCGTTCCGTGATGTCGCGGATTACCGTTATTGCCTCAACCAACTCCCCGGTTTCCTGATTAAAGATCGGATTGACATTGCTTTCTGCCCAGAATGTTGTCCCGTCCTTACGAAGCGCCTGAAAAACATAACAAACCGGCATTTTCTTTTGTTCCAGGTCACTGAATACCTGGGATAGGTTATTCCTGGATGCTGGATCGACAAGGTCAATAGGGCGTTTCAATACCATTTCCTCCGGTTCATATCCAAATATTTTTTTACAGGAAGGGCTGACGTATTTCCGATTAAGGTTTTCATCTAATAAGGAAATTATATCGGCCAGATTTTCGGTTAAAAAACGGTATCGTTCTTCGCTCTGCCGCAAATTAATTTCTATTTCTTTTTTTTCCTGGATCTCGGCCCGCAAATCTTCATTCAGTAATTCCAACGTCATTCTTCTTTTCCTCACTCCTTTCATGGAGTGGTTGATAAGGACAGAGAGAAAGAAAAGTATCAGAACAGCGCCTTCATAGATAATGTTCCCTATAACCCTTTGTTGTATCTGGATGCCTTTCAGGGTGTTTTCATGTTTCAGCAACTCATTATGGTATTCTTTCTCGATTAATAGTTGATGGGCATTCAGAATACTAATATCTATATTATTATTCTCTTTGATCAGTTTTTGGTTATATTCTTCAAATTTTTGATACGCGTCAAACGCCTGTTTAAAGGCTCTTGCTTCCAGGTAGAATTCATATAATTTTTTATATCCGTAAGAAATGGTATATAAGTATGGGCCTCCTTCCACCATCTTTATACCTTTTTGCAGATAATAAAGTGCAGAATCACGCATATTCATCTTTAAATATTCAACTCCCAGGTTGATCAATGAGTTACTAATCATGAGTTTATTACCCACTTTTTCACGGATATGAAGCGATTGGATGTTTAATTCGTGGGCTTTCTCAAAATCCCCCAGGTTTTCATATACATTAGCGATACATGTTAGTAAGATGGCCGTATAGGTCGCACTGCCGATTTTTTCAAAAACATCCAGGGATTTATTGTAATACATCAGCGACTCTGAATAGTCCCCCATCTTTTGACATACATCCCCTATCAGGCGATAGCTGTGCCCCATACTTCTTTCATCTTTACTTTTTTCAAAATAATATAATGCCAGAAGACCATCCCTCTTTGATTGGCTGAAATCCCCTTTCTTTAAATAAAAGTCACTCCTTGAAAACGATAACAAACCGAAATCATTATAGCTATTGGTTTTTTGTGCCATACTGAAACCCTGACGATAGTATTCCAAAGCCTTCACCGTATCGTTGAGCATATTAAACAATGTAGAAATGGTTGCGAATGCCTCAACATATCCTGGTAAAAAATTATTTTCACGGTGTAATTTCACATTTTGAAATAATATTTCAAGGGCCTTGACATAGTTTCGCTTATACATATAATAGATCCCTAATCCGTATAGCGCCCTTACATGACCTTGAAGATAATGAACCTGGAGGGACCGTTTCAATGCTTCCTCAGAAAAATAGGAACAGGAATCGGGGAGATAATCTTTATAGTAAACGATCATATTAATCAGGGAATCAATCTGACATACTTGTTTCCGGTATCCCAGCGAATCGGGTTTGGGAGATGCTGACAGGATCCCCGGACTGCATAAAATATATACGGAAGCAAGAAGGAAAAATGCCGTGCAGGTGTATTTTGTTCGCATCCCAGCCGATTAAATTATTGACAAAATTAGAAAATAAAAAACAGCAGGGATTTCTTGGGTTATATTCTTACTTTTGTTCCTGTTTTGATTCAGGGTGGGGACCGATCTGTTCCGGACCAACCTCGATGAAGGAAGGAATATATGTTGAATGAATTATTCAATTAGATGGAACTAAAGGAAAGAAAAGTTCTGGTTACGGGAGCAGGTGGGTTCATTGGCAGCCATCTGGTTGAAGCATTGGTGGAAATGAATTGCCAAGTCAAGGCCTTTGTCCATTACAATTCGTTTAACCGCTGGGGATGGTTGGATAATCTGCCACCAAAAACCCTGGATTCTGTCGAGGTTTTCACCGGTGATATCCGGGATCCGAACGGGATGCTGGAGGCCATGAAAGGAGCTGATATTGTGTTCCATTTGGCAGCCCTCATCGGGATCCCTTACAGCTACCACTCTCCCGACGTGTACGTGGATACCAATGTGAAAGGGACCCTCAATGTACTCCAGGCAGCCCGCCAACTGGGGACCCTCAAAGTGATACATACTTCTACATCGGAGGTGTATGGTACTGCTCAATTTGTTCCCATTACGGAGATGCATCCGGTCAACCCACAGTCACCCTATGCTGCCACAAAGGCCGGCGCCGATTTTCTTGCGCTGACCTTTTACCGGTCGTTCGGGACACCCGTTACCGTTGTCAGGCCTTTTAACACGTATGGACCCCGGCAGTCGGCGAGGGCCATCATCCCTACTATCATCACCCAGGTCCTGGCCGGGAAAAAGAATCTCGAACTCGGTTCCCTGACCCCAACCCGCGACCTGAACTTTGTCAGGGACACGGCAGCTGGATTTATCAAAGCAGCCATGAGTGACAAGGGGAATGGGGAAGTGGTCAACCTGGGAAGTAATCGCGAGATCAGCATCGGCGACCTGGCCGGAAAAATTGCTGCCATGCTTCACGCGGAGATCAGCATCACCAGCAGGGCAGAACGCATCCGTCCCGGAAAAAGCGAAGTTGAACGCCTCTGGGCCGACAATACTAAAGCAAAAAGCCTGTTTGGCTGGAACCCGGTATATGACCTCGACCGGGGATTGGAAGAAACCATCCGTTGGTTCCGCGATCCCGGCAACATGACATTCTATAAAACCAATATTTATAATATATAACGGAAATGAAAGCCGTCATTTTAGCCGGTGGTAAGGGAACCAGGCTTAAACCATATACATCGGTGATCCCCAAACCGCTGGTCCCTGTTGGCGAAAAAGCCATTCTTGAAATTCTGACTGGCCGGTTGAAAAAATCGGGAGTCGATGAAATCTATATCTGCCTGAACCATTTTGCCGGGATCATCAAAGCCTATTTTGGCGATGGCTCAAAATTCGGTATCCGCATTCATTACTCCGAAGAAGATCAGCCCCTGGGAACTGTAGCCCCCATTAAACTCATTCCGGACCTTCCGGAAAATTTTTTGGTTATGAATGGCGATCTTCTTACCGATATGGACTTTGGGGAACTTTTCGATTACCACCTGCATTATGGGGCACAGCTCACGGTTTCGACTTACCAGCGTAAAAACAAGATTGATTTCGGGGTGATTGAAGTGGACCCCCTGAAACAGGAAGCGACCGGTTTCCGTGAAAAACCGGAATATACCTTCGATGTCAGTATGGGCGTTTATGTTATGAACCGTCAAGTCCTGCAATTTATTCCTGAAAACAAGCCTTTTGGTTTTGATGACCTGATGCTCACCCTTCTTGAAAAGAAACAACCTGTAAAAATATTCCCCTATTCAGGTTATTGGCTTGATATCGGCCGCCCCGACGATTATGAAAAAGCCAATGAAGATATTGATATGCTGGAACGCATTTTATGAATACCATCTTAGTGACCGGTTCTTCAGGGTTTATCGGAAGGAAACTAACCGAAAAACTTCGCGTCAATGGATTTAAAGTAATTGAGTTTGACCTTCCTGATGGTGATGTTACCAAAGAAGGCATCCTCAATTCGATGGAGAAAATAGACCATGTTTTTCACCTTGCCGGAAAAACTTTTGTCCCGGAAAGCTGGAAAAACCCGTTTGGATTTTACCGGGTTAATTTTTTAGGGACTGTGAACGTACTTGAATATTGCCGGAAATCAGGAGCGTCCCTCACCTATGTTGCATCATACCTGTATGGTGAACCGGATTATCTCCCCGTTGACGAAAAACATCCGGTAAAATCTTACAATCCATATAGCCACGGCAAAGTGATGGCCGATAACACCTGCCAGTTCTATGCCAGTCAGTTTGGCGTCAATATCACTATCTTCAGGCCATTCAATGCTTATGGCCCTGGACAATCACCGGTTTTTCTAATACCCGAGATCATTGCCAAGGTACTTAGCCCTTCCGAACCGGTCGTTAAGGTCATGGACCTTCGTCCCAGAAGGGATTATCTTTACATTGATGATCTGGTCGATGCCTTGCTTTGTTCATTGGGCCACATCGGAGGGATCTATAATCTGGGAAGCGGCTATTCTGTCGGTGTGGAGGAAATCATTAAAATGGTTATGGATTTTACCGGAATCCGGAAACCGATGGAAGCAAAAGGAACAGTGCGCCCCAACGAGATATTCGATCTCTATGCCGACATTTCCAAAGCCGAAACCGAGCTTGGATGGAAACCAAAGATCTCCTTTAGTCAGGGACTTCAGCAATGTATCGACGCGTTAAAATCATAAAACAGTCGGATGATGGACAAAATCCTGTATATAAAGCATAATGATTCCTCCTTTATCCTTACCGATCAGCAAATTCTTGAATCCTGTTACAGGGTGGTCCCTTTTAAATTTAAATTAGGCCGTTCAGGCCTGTATTTCGTGGGACAAATGCTCCGGCTTTGTTTTTTTATCCTTATCAATATCCATCATACCAAAGCGCTTGTGACCTGGTTCGGGGATTATCATTCAGCCATCATGGTATTTTTTGGCAAGGTCTTTCATAAAAAAGTAATCATTTTTGCAGGAGGGCAGGAAGCAATATGTTACCCGGAGTTACACAAAGGTGTTTATTATAAAAAATGGAGGGGACGATTTGTGAAATTTGCCCTGAGGAATGCAACCCTGATTATTCCCAACCATGCATCCCTGATCTTTCATCAAAATTTTTATTATACACCAGAAGGGAAAAAAGACGGGATTGCCTATTATAATCCCGGGATCAGGACGCCCATGACCATTGTTCCAAACGGGATCAATCCCGAAAAGTTTTACCGGGATCCATCGATCCCCAAAGATCCCGGAAACATACTGACCGTGGGGACCATGGGTAGTACCGCCGATTTTCTGAATAAGGGATTTGACCTTTTTGCCGAGATGGCCAGCCGGAATCCCGATCTTCATTTTACCCTGATCGGAATAAAAAAACAGTTCATGCCCTGGATTGAAGAGAATTACCATTTCAGCAGGATCCCCAATCTGGAGCTGGTCTTTTCCTTTTGTCCTGACCAAGTTCTGCTTGAAAAATACAACAAGGCTAAAGTTTTTGTGCAGGCATCCATAACCGAAGGAATGCCCAATACCCTGAATGAAGCCATGTTGTGTGAATGTATTCCGGTAGGTTCAAATGTGAACGGGATTCCTGATGCCATGGGCGATACCGGGACTATCGTTTATCACCGGCAGGTTGAAGGGCTCGAAACGGCAGTAAGAAAAGCTTTAACAATGAATACCGGCCCTGCAGCGCGGGAATACGTACTGGGCCATTTTTCAATAGCACAAAGGAAAAAAAATCTGCTCGAAGCATTTTCCGGGATCATTAAATAACGGATTTCAATACCATGAAGAAAAAGCAACCAACCAACAGCGAAATGCGACAGGTATATTTTACCAATGTAAGGAAAGAAATGACCCGATTTATTCCGGATGGTTGTTGCAGAATATTGGATGTGGGCTGCAGTGAAGGTAATTTTGGAAAATTACTGAAAGGGATCCTGAAAGCTGAAGTATGGGGAGTGGAGCTGTCAGAAAATGCAGGTAAGACTGCGGCTTTAAAGCTGGATAAGGTTTTCATCGGTGATTTTTCAGAAATACTACCTCAACTTCCTGAACATTATTTTGATTGCCTGATGTTCAATGATGTTTTGGAACATTTTACGGATCCCTGGAATATATTGATCCAGTGTAAAAAAATTCTGTGTGCTGGCGGATATATAGTAAGCTCGATCCCGAATGTGCGCTATATCGGTAACCTTGTCGAATTATTGATCAGGAAGGATTGGGAGTACAAGTCGGGTGGAATACTCGACCAGGCCCATTACCGTTTTTTTACCCAAAAGAGCATTGTCAGGATGTTCAACCAATCGGGTTACGCGATTCTAAGTTGTACCGGTATTAACCCAACTCACAGTTTCATGACCAACCTGCTTGGAATATTAACTTTGGGATTTATGTCGGATTGTAAGTTTCTTGAATTCGCTACCGTTGCAAAATCAACATAACATGCCGGTATTCTCTATCCTGACAGCTACCTTCAACCATGAGAAATACCTGGAAGAGTGTATTCTGTCGGTACTTGCACAGACTTTTCCGGATTGGGAGATGATCATCCTGGATGACGGGAGCACAGACCGTACCGGTGAAATTGCCCGATGGTGGGAAGCCAGGGACAAAAGGATCCGTTATCATCGCCAGGAGAATATGGGGATTGGCGCTTTGGCTGAAACCAATAACACAGGGCTTTCATTAGCGAATGGGCGATACATATCCATCCTTGAAGGCGACGATTGCTGGGAGCCGGATAAACTCCGGAGACAATTCGATGCAATGGAGCATTATCCTGACGTTGTTGTTGCCTGGGGCAGGGCGGTGGCGATGGTTTCTGAAACACAGCAGATCCAGCGTATTTCGCCTCCGGAAAGTCTGGCGCCCGGTCCTTTTTGGCCGAACCGACCGGCTGGTTCTATCCTGAATGTTCTCTATCTCGAAAATATTATCCCGGCCGTGACCATTACCATTCGTAAATCAACGCTTGTTGCTGCCGGCGGATTTCAACAACCTTCAGGATTTCCTACTGCCGATCTGCCAACACTTGTTCATTTAGCTTTAATGGGAGCCTTTTTTTTTGATGACAATGTTTTAGGCAAATGGCGGGTATATAGTGGTCAGATCACAAAAATGTATCCCGTTGAGATGGCCCAAAGCCGCTGGGGATTTATCCGGGAACATGCCCGCGCTTTACAACCATCATTTAAAAAAGTCGTGAAATTATCTGTTGAAGAAATAGACTGCCATTTTAAAAACAGGTTAATGATCGCCTATGCCACATCAGGTCGTTATCGCTTGATGAGAAAGGAATTCAGGGAGGCCAGAAAAGACTATCTCAAGGCTATCTTTTTTAAAGTTCCAGGGAACCAGCTATGGAGGCTACGTGCAATAATCGGTTACCTTTACAGTTTATTTCACAGGAACGTAGAAGGCCTGTCCCGGAAACTGGGTAAAATTTCATATCAGGAGTGAATGGTATCCAAACAGTTTTTTAAATCTTCCATTATCTATTCCCTTGTCGGTGCGCTTCCCTATACGACCGGGGTTATCCTGATCCCATTCTTCACTTACTATCTGACACCGGAACAATTCGGTGTTAATGCATTGTACCTTACCTTTATGTATTTCGTGCAGTTGTTGTCAACGTTTGGACTCGATACCTATATTGGAATCAACTACTATGATCATAAAAACGACAAACAACGGCTCAAAGAGTTCATCGGAACTATTCTTATGAGCCTGATCGTAATTGGGACATTGGTCTTTTTTCTCCTGCTGATCGGTGGAAACGCCATTTTTCACCAGGTATTCAGGAATACCAATGCAATGAGTTTTTTCCCGTTTGGCCTGATAACAGTTTGCACAGCCTTGTTCAACAGTGTTTTCAAATCCTATTGCAGTTTGCTGATAAACCAGCAACGTCCCAAACGGTTTTTCTGGCTGAACCTCTCCAACTTCATTTTAACGCTGGGCGCCTCCCTGGCCATTTTGTACCTCTTCCCGTTTACTTTGTACGGCCCGGTTGTGGGTCGTCTGGCTCCGGCCCTTCTTGTCGGAATGATGTCTGTGTTCCTCATCATCAGTGAATTCGGGTTAAGCTTTAAAAAAGAGTTTTTGAAAGGAGTATGGTCATTCTGCGCACCCATGGTTGTTTATGGGATCATGGTCTGGATCGTGAGTTATATCGACCGCTATATCATTGTCCATTTTATGGCTGATCCCACCTTTGTCGGAATCTTTGATTTTGCCGTGAAACTATCGATGGGGATCGATCTGGTCCAGGTAGGACTTACCAATACGATCCATCCAAAAGTGTATAATATATGGAAAGACGGCAATTTGAAAGAAAGCACCGTCGAAGTGAACCGTTATTACAATGGATTGACTGCCATCACATTGTTGATTATACCACTGGTTATCATAGCGGTGCCACTCCTGGTCCCACTGGTTATTAAAAAAGAAATCTATTACCAGGCATTCATGTTCCTGCCCATTTTATGCCTTGGTTTTGCAACCCGGCCATGGTACTATCTTTTCATGGCTCCTTTGTTTTTTTTCAAGAATACCAAGGCGCTCCCAAGGGTATTTTTCTTCTCTGCAACTTTCCAGATAATTATATGCAGTTTACTGGTCTGGAAATTCGGACTGATAGGCGCTATGTGGTCAAATTTCCTGGTAAAACCGATCCAGGCCTTTTTTCTGTGGCTCGAAAGCCGTAAAATATTTCACTTTAAGCTGAATAGTTGGAAAATATTTTATCTCCCGCTAATTTTTATAGCCGTAGGTATTGGCTGTCAGTTTTTTATCACAGAGAAAAACATACTATGGTTTGCTACGGGTCAGTTGATATTGAGTGTGTTGCTGGTTTTTTTCACGTATCGCCACGAACTGGAGTCCTTATTCCATCCCTTTTTAAACCGGATATTCCCCATTTCCAGCCGGAAATCAAACCCCTGATTACTGTTATGGCGCCGGATGCCGGATTCCAGATGCCGGATCCATTTTTGCATGAAAGATCGATGCATTCAATTCAAAGCCTATGATTAGACTGATAGAATTGATGTATATCCAAACCAAAACGATCATCAGGGTGGCTAATGAACCATATAAGGCGTTATAACGGCCAAAATTATCGACATAAAAATTAAATCCGAGGGTCGTCAGAATGACCAACCCGGTAGCCAGCAATGATCCGGCTGAGATGAACCGGAACTGTTTTCGCCGGGCCGGCGCCAGATAATAAACGATCGAAATGGCCATCAGCGCCAATACTACAGTCGTCATCCAACGGAGAATTTCAAATATGATGATAACATAAGTAGTTTGTTCAATTTCATCCGGTAATACCCATCGTAATAGTTCCGAACCAAAGGTCATCAAGCCAATGGCTATGATCAGGAGGAAGCTGATGATAAACACGATCATGAATGAAATAAAATATTGTTTGATGCCCGAACGGGTCTCCAGGTCGTGGTAGGTGTTGTTAAAGGCATCAATCAGGCTGTTCACGCCATTGGTTGAAAAATAGAGGGTGAGTATCAGGTTGATGATCAAAAGGCTGCTACGGGGCCGGGTCACAATATCGTAAATGGTGCCTTCCACGGTTCGATACGCGGCATCAGGCAGGAAATCCTTGATCAGCCCCATCAGCGACTGCTGAAAATTTTCTATCGGGATAAAAGGGATGATGGTAAACAGGAAAATCAGAAAAGGAAAAATAGCCAGGAAAAGCGAATAAGAGATCGCTGCTGCCCGCGTGGCGATGTATCCTTGCGTCAATCCATTGTAAAAAAAGATGGTAACATCATATAAGGGAATTCCATCAAAACCGGGAAGGACAATCTTTTTCGAATTCCTGATCACCCAGGCAACCGGTTTCCATAAAAGTACTTTATCGATGATCTTTGGCCCCACAAAGAATTGACTATTGACTATTGACTATTGACCATTGACTATTGACCATCTCTTATCCCTGATCCGCCTTCAGGCTCATATCAAGGCTTTTTATATGGTGTGTCAATGCTCCAATCGAAATAAAATCAACGCCGGTCATGGCATAATCCCGCACATTTTCTCCGGTAATTCCACCACTTGCTTCTGTTTCATACCTGCCTGCGATGCGTTCAATGGACTTTCTCATATCCGCTACGCTGAAATTGTCCAACATGATCCGGTCAACGCCGCCATGTTCCAGTACCAGATCCAGTTCATCAAAATTTCTTACTTCAATCTCGATTTTTAACTTTTTTCCGGTTTTTGTAAGATACGCGTGCACCCGGTCAATAGCCCTGGCTATCCCTCCGGCATAATCCACATGGTTGTCCTTGATCATGATCATGTCGTATAAACCCATCCGGTGGTTGAACCCGCCTCCTGTACGAACAGCATATTTTTCAAGATCCCGCAGTAAAGGAGTTGTCTTTCGCGTATCAAGAATCCGGGTATGGAGCCCTTCGGTTTTTGTGACCACCTGCCGGGTGGCTGTAGCGATTCCACTCATCCGTTGCATGAAATTCAGTACCAGACGTTCTGATTGAAGGATAGAAGCTGTTTTGCCACTTACAATGAACGCGATATCTCCCTTTTTCACGGATGCCCCGTCATGAAGGAGCAGGGTAACTGTCAGGGAAGGATCAACCTGATGGAAAATGTTGGTGGCAACGTCAACGCCACATAAAATGCCGGTCTCCTTGATCAGTAGTTTAGCTGCCCCGGTTGCATCACCGGGTATGGTCGCTAATGTGGTATGGTCGCCATCACCAATATCTTCTGCCAGCGCCCGTTCAATGATTTTATCCAGCGGTAACTTCATCTGTCAATGCCCTTGTTGGTTTTCCTGCATCTGCAATTGTTGGATCAGGTTTTGCCCATTGACGCTCTTAATAAGGAAATAGACCCTGTAAGTTTTTCCGCCGGCATCAAGACTACCGATTGAGTACCGGGATCCATCGGAAGAAGACCCCTGATTGGTAAATTTAAAATTCTTTACCTGATTTTTAGTAAAAAATTCTTTCAGGATCTGGCTTGCCTGTGCTTTGCTGTAAGTGTCATCATACCCCGGGAGGGTCAGGTCAACCATGGCATTGAAATATTTTCCCACCTCGGTTGCATTCCCGGCCTGAAGGGCAGCCGATATCAGCTTTTCCGTTTCATCAGGCCCGGCAAAGATCCCGGAAGAAAAGGACAAGCAAAATATAACGGTCAATAATATTTTCATTTTGTGTACTTTATCCGGCATCCTGTTTCCTGAATCCTTTGTTTTCATAAGTGACCTTTTTTACAAAAATACAAAACTTTTATCCAAACTTCCGATCTTTGCGCCAATTTATGAAGATAACGTTGATTGCCGTCGGAAAAACTGAAGAAACCTGGTTACGGGCGGGGATTCGTGAATATGAAATGCGGATCAGGCATTATCTTCCTTTTTCCATTCTCGAAATATCTTCGTTGAAAAATGCCGGATCCCTTTCACAAACCGAACAAAATTCCCGTGAAGCCGAACTGATCCTCCGGCAACTGGCGCCTGGCGATACCCTGGTCCTCCTTGATGAGCAAGGTGCTGCCATGCGGTCCGTCGAATTTGCCGCTTTCCTGAACAAACAATTCTCCACCGGAGGCAAAAACCTGGTTTTTGTAGTCGGCGGACCGTTTGGTTTTGATCCGGAAATTAAAAAAAAGGCCCGGTTTATACTTTCCCTCAGCAAAATGACGTTTTCACATCAAATGGTCAGATTGTTTTTTACCGAACAGCTTTACCGGGCGCTTACCATTCTGAAGGGAGAATCTTATCATCATGAATGAAGCCAGTAACGCTGTTTTTCATTAACATAATTTTAACGGAATGGTTAACAAATATTAACAACAATTGATGTGCCGCGTTTTTTCATTTGTATAAATTTGCACCTTAAATTTTAATGCCATGGTTGAAACCGATATCAAAGAATTGAACGAAAGGATTCAGAAAGAGAGCGCTTTTGTGGATTTACTGACAATGGAGATGCACAAGGTGATCATCGGCCAGAAACAGATGATCGAACGGCTGCTGATCGGCTTGTTGGCCAATGGGCACATCCTGCTGGAAGGAGTCCCCGGATTGGCAAAAACATTGGCCATTAAATCCCTGGCCAGCTGTATTGACGCTAAATTCAGCAGGATACAGTTCACCCCCGACCTCCTCCCCGCCGACCTTTTGGGCACACTGATCTACAGCCAGAAAAAAGAGGAATTCAAAGTCCGCAAGGGCCCCATTTTCGCCAACTTCATCCTGGCTGACGAAATCAACCGGAGCCCGGCTAAAGTACAAAGCGCCCTGCTTGAAGCCATGCAGGAACGACAGGTGACCATCGGCGATGAAACATTCGTCCTCCCGGAACCATTTCTCGTTCTGGCCACCGAAAACCCCATCGAACAGGAAGGGACATACCCATTGCCCGAAGCCCAGGTTGACCGGTTCATGCTGAAAGTGGTCATTGGTTATCCGGATAAAAAAGAAGAAAAAATGATCATCCGCCAAAATATCGGGAACGAAACAGCCCATACCAATGTTATTATTAAACCCGAAGATATCCTCCGTGCACGGGCCATCGCCCGCGAAGTCTATCTCGACGAGAAGATCGAAAATTATATAACCGATATCGTGTTCGCAAGCCGCTTCCCGGCCGATTATAAACTGAAAAAATTCGAAGGGCTGATCAGCTATGGCGGTTCACCCCGTGCCAGTATCTACCTTGCCCTGGCCGCCAAAGCTTTCGCCTTTATCAAACGCCGCGGTTATGTGATCCCTGAAGATATCCGCGCGGTAGCGCATGACGTACTCCGTCACCGTATCGGTTTGACATACGAAGCCGAAGCTGAAAATATTACGACGGAAGATATCGTCAATGAAATATTGAACACGGTAGAAGTTCCGTAATGGTTCCAGGTTTCAGGTTTCAAGTTTCAAGTTCAAAATTAAATTCAATGTTGAGCCCACTCCGAAAACTACTTTTCACCGCCAAATCGCTAAAGCTTAAAATTTTAAATAATTGAATATGATATATTTGCGTCTTTACATCTTCGTGGTAAAATGAAACCTTCAACCTGAAACCTTCAACCTGCAACCTGAAATCTGATCATGGAATCCGCAGAACTATTTAAAAAGGTACGTAAAATAGAAATCAAAACCCGTGGACTGAGCAACCAGATCTTTTCGGGCGAATATCATTCTGTCTTCAAAGGCCGGGGCATGGCCTTTTCGGAAGTTCGTGAATACCAGCCCGGTGATGATATCCGGAGCATCGACTGGAACGTTACGGCACGGTTCAATCATCCTTATGTCAAAATTTTCGACGAAGAACGGGAGCTTACCGTGATGCTCCTGATCGACGTCAGCGCTTCGAACCAGTTTGGTACGCGAAAAACCCTCAAACAGGAGGTGATCACCGAAATCGCCGCTGTACTGGCATTCAGCGCCATCCAGAACAACGACAAAGTGGGTGTGATTTTTTTCAGTAAAATCATCGAGAAGTTTATACCACCCAAGAAAGGGACTACCCACATTCTCAGGATCATTCGCGAATTAATTGAATTCAGGCCTCTGGAACAGGGCACCAACCTTACGGAACCTTTACGCTTCCTGACCAACGCAATTAAAAAAAGGTGTACGGCGTTTTTGATCAGCGACTTTTTAGATAAAGGCTTCGAGGATGCCATCAAAATTGCCAATAAAAAACACGATCTGATCGCGGTACATATCTATGATGAACGCGAAACTGAATTGCCGGATGTGGGTTTGATCCGGGCAAGAAATGCTGAATCCGGCGAACAGCGATGGATCGATTCCTCCAGCATCCATGTACGCCGTCAATATAATAATTGGTATTCCCGCCATATTGAATACCTCGACGACACCTGCCGGCGAAGCGGCATTGATGTGGCCAGGATCAGGACTGACGAGGACTATATAAAACCCTTAATGGGGTTATTCAAAACCAGGGGAGCCAGAAGGTGAGTGGACAGTGAATAATTAATAATTATAAATTTTTAATTATTAGTTGGATATAATGAATAGGATTTTTGCAATTTTAGTTGCATGTTTGTTCTCAATTACTGGGTTTGGTCAGGTTATGGTTACGGCAAAACTGGATACCAACGCCATGTTGATCGGCGACCATGTGGGAATGACCCTGACCTATACCGGTCCGGCAAAAACACAGGTAATCTGGCCATTTTTACCGGATACCATCCTCGGTAATATTACGGTGATCGGCAGGGGAAAAATCGATACAACTTACTCCTCAGATAAAAAAGGTATCACCCTTACCCAGCAACTGAATTTCACTTGTTACGACTCAGGGTTCTATACCATTCCCGGGATCTCCTTTTTATACCGTAATTTTCCGGACACCACCCGTTTCACGGCAACCACTGATATGATGCTTCTCGCCGTTCATACTGTAAAGGTCGATACGGCCCAAACCATTAAACCGATCAAAAACCCATTAAAGGTCCCCATTACTTTCCGTGAAATGATTCCATGGATCCTGGGAGGATTGGCGGTAATTTTACTGATCATTGCAGCCGTCTGGTATTTCAGGAAACGAAAAAATAAAGAACCGGTCTTCAGGCTGAAATCACGGGTAAAATTATTGCCCCATGAACTGGCGCTACAGGAACTTGAAAAATTACGGGTAAAAAAATTATGGCAGGATGGGAAAATGAAGGAATATCATTCTGAACTGACTGAAATACTGAGGAATTACATTGAACATCAATTTAATATCCCTGCTTTGGAACTGACATCGGCAGAACTGGTGGACAATTTAATGCAGATATCTTCATGCCCGAAACAGGCGGTTGATAAACTGTGTGATATCCTGATCATGGCCGACATCGTGAAATTTGCCAAAGCCAAGCCCCTGCCTGCGGACAACGAAAAATCCCTGACCGATGGTATCAGCTTTATTTATGATACGGCACAGGCTAATGATGTTGTTGGAAATGGGGTAGAGGGATAAGGGATGAGAGATGGGGAATGTGAGATAGGGGATAGGAGAGGAATGCTGATAGATCATAGATCATAAATCATAAATCGTAAAATACTTCATGTTACACGGTGTGACATTTGCAAATCCTGGTTTTCTTTTTCTGCTGGTGGTGGTCCCGGCGCTGATCGTCTGGTACTTTTACCGGCAAAAAAAGAATACCGCCGACCTACAGGTGAGCAGTACCGAAGGGTTTGAACCTGAACGCCGCTCGTATCGCCATTACCTGCAGCGCGCACTTTATGTGTTACGGCTTCTGGCCATCACCTTACTCATCGTTGCGCTGGCGCGGCCGCAAACCAATCTCAATCGTCAGGATATCAGTGTTGAAGGGATCGATCTGATGATCGCGCTTGATATCAGCGGTTCCATGACGGCCATGGATTTCAAACCCGACCGGCTGGAGGCAGCAAAGGATGTTGCCATCGAATTTATTGGTGGCAGGCCCAACGACCGGATCGGACTGGTGATCTTCAGCGGGGAGACGTTTACACAATGTCCTTTGACTACTGATCATGCTGTACTGAAAAACCTTTTCCGCGATATCCACAGCGGGATGATAGACGACGGAACTGCCCTGGGAGATGGACTTGCCACTGCCGTGAACCGTTTACGGGGAAGTAAAGCCATCAGCAAGGTGATTATCCTTCTGACTGACGGGATCAGCAATACAGGAGCCGTTGATCCCCGTTCTGCAGCCGAAATTGCTAAATTATATGGTATCCGTATATATACTATTGGTATTGGCACCATTGGCCAGGCCCCCATTCCGGTACAAACGCCATTCGGGATACAAACCCAGATGATGGACGTAAAAATTGATGAGCCCCTGCTGATGGAGATCGCCAAAATGACCGACGGGAAATATTTCCGGGCTACCAACAATGCGAAACTCCGCGCCATTTACCAGGAAATCGATAAAATGGAAAAATCAAAAATCGATGTGACTGAGTTCAGAAAGAAAAAAGAAGAATATTTGCCCCTGGCCCTTATTGCTTTTCTCTTTATAGGCCTCGAAACCTTGTTGCGATATGTCTTTTTAAAGAATATACCCTGACAATTAGTCCATGAAACGAATACTTGTAACTAACTATATTATTAATTTTTAATTCTTAATTCTCAATTGTTTAGATTCGCTCATACATATTTTTTATACCTGCTTATTCTGATCCCGGTATTTACGGCCCTGTTGATCCTTTTTGTCGCATGGAAAAAGAAGGCCCTTGCCAAATACGGGGAATGGGAGGTTATCCGGCAGTTGATGCCGGAGTATTCATGGGGAAAACCTGTCCTCAAATTTATTCTGATAATGGTGGCTTTGATTGCGCTTGATTTTGCCCTGGTTGGCTTACAGACCGGCTCCAAACTCGAAAAAGTCAAAAGAAAAGGTATTGACATGATGATCTGCCTCGATGTTTCCAATTCCATGTTGGCGCAGGATATCAAACCTGATCGGCTTGAAAGGGCCAAACAGTCGATCTCAAGATTGATCGACAACCTCGAAGGCGACCGGATCGGGATCATTGTGTTTGCCGGAAAAGCATATACCCAATTGCCCATCACCACCGATTATGCCGCGGCCAAGATGTTCCTCGCGACCATCAACACCTCTAT
>JALNWE010000018.1 GCA_023231065.1 Bacteroidales bacterium | reverse complement strand
ATCTCACGAATGCCGGTATAAAAATCTATATTACGAGCCAACCTGAAACCAGAAAAGCCGTAGAAATGTTTCTGGCTGATGAATTGACAAACGACAAAAAAGCTTGCTGTCATCATGAATAATGGTTCCGGGGATCAGGATGCTTTCGTGGAAAAATATTCTTCTATTCCAACAATGGGTAATTCGAACATCCTTGCGGGGTTAGACATTGCGGCTAATTTTGGTGAAATTTCAAGGAAGCCGGTTTCAAGACAAACTTTTGAAGCTGACGCCATAGATTGCTGTGTGTTTAAGCGGATCTTTTTAATCCCCAATTGTCTCGCCCAATCGATAGCAACCTCCATCAGCATTTTCTTGTATTTGGGCCCTACTGATCCTGAACGTATATAAAACCGTTTAATTTCAGCGACCATGGGGTTGATTTTCCTGATCCCAATACACCCAACCGAAATCCCATGCAAATTCAATAAAAAAGCAGCTCCTGACGGAGTATTATATTGTTCCGCCAGACCTCCCAACTCCTGTAAAAATCCCTGATACGACAAATCAAAATCGATGCTAATGGCAAATTCAAGGAACAATTCCTTCAGGGAATCAAAATCAGATTCTTTGTGAACGAGAACGATCGATGCGTAATCAAAAGGCTTTATTTTCATGATATTTTCAGCGTTTTCAATGTTTAGTTACAACCGAGATATGTGACAGGCTAATTTGAGTATTTTCGTAGAAACAGTATAAAATTACAATGGAGAGCGACGAGGATCAACCAATAATAAGTAAGTGGCAACTTTTAATTTGTTCCTGTAAGAAAAAGGTATAAAAATGTATCTTATCTTTACCTGTAAAATTTTTATGAATGAGCGACGAGTTGCCCAAGATACTTGCTGTTGACGATAACCCTAAAAACCTGCGGGTTTTGGCAGCGCTGCTGGCTTCCAACCAGTACATGGTCGATTATGCTTTTCGTGGCATGGACGCAATAAAATTCGCTTCGGAACAAGAATATGACCTTATTCTCATGGATGTTATGATGCCTGAGATGGATGGTTATGAAGCTTGTACGAAGATTAAACAAGCAGACTTGAACAAGGAGGCGCCGGTCATCTTCCTTACTGCCAAGAACGACCTGGAAAGCCTGAAAAGAGGATTTGCTTCCGGGGGAATCGATTATGTGACGAAACCTTTCAATGGAGAGGAGTTGATGACCCGCGTAAATACCCATATTGAATTAAAACAATTAAGGGACCGGCAGAAAGAGATCAACCGGTGGCTTGAAGAAAAAGTCCGCGAGCGGACGCGGGAACTGAACGAGGCAAACATAACACTTGAAAAAGCCAATCGCGAGCTTCAAACCCTGGATACTGCCAAAACGGATTTTCTCCGGCTTATCAATCATGAAATCCGCACTCCACTCAATGCCCTGAATGGCTATATTCAAATCCTGAAAAACGAGCATTTCCCGGAAGATATCCGGGAAATGCTCACATTTTTAGACCGGGCTTCATCGCGTCTTGAAAAATTCCTGATGGTCGTTTTGCAGATCACTGAGCTCCTGACCAATGACAGGCCCCTCCAGAAGGAACCGGTCCCAATACGGGAATTGATTGACACTTCCATTAAGAATAACATGGAACTGATTGAGAATAAGAAACATATTGTTAAAATCATTTCGGATAAATTCGGAATCATGATAAACGGGAACCGAAAATTATTACAACATTGTTTTGACAGTTTATTAGAGAATGCCATTGAATTTTCGGAAGTGGGCAGTTTGATCATTTTACGTTACACCATTCACGATTCTGGCATTGAATATGAAGTCATTGATGAAGGATCAGGGTTTTCGGAAATGGCAATTAACAATCTCTATAAATTTTTTGCACCCGGCGGACAACATGTGGATCAAAATGCAGGATTGGCGCTTGCCTTGGCCAAAATGACCATGGATGCACATCAAGGGACCATTCAAGCGGCCAATAATCCGGGGAAAGGCGCTACCGTTAAATTAAACTTCATACTGTGAAACTGACTTTATTTGGCGCTGCCGGAGATGTAACCGGCACAGCCTACTACATCGAATCTCAAACTGCATCGGTCCTGGTTGATTGTGGCATTTTCCAGGGCAATAAAAGTATCGAATTAAAAAACAGAAAAGCTCCTCCGGTGAATTACCGGAACCTTGATGCCATCTTATTGACGCATGCCCATCTTGATCATTGCGGACGTTTACCGGTCGTAATCAAAGCAGGTTATTCAGGTCCAATATATGCCACACCGGCAACGATTGAAATTGCCAGTCTTGTTTTACGCGATGCTTTTAAAATTCAAACATCCGATTTTGAAAAAATGAACCGGATGCTGTTGCGAAACGGGAAAATCCCGGTGGAACCTCCGTACCAGCAGGAAGACATGGAAAGGGCAATCCAGTTGATGCAACCACTGCCCTACCACCAGGATTTCATGGTTGCCCCCGGCATCACCGTCAACGTTGATGAAGCAGGGCATATCCTGGGATCAGGAAGTTTGTTGGTTCGCGTTGTTGAGGCGGAACGATCGCGTTCGGTTTTATTTTCCGGAGATATTGGCCCTTATGGAATGCCCATTGTAAGGGATCCCGAATCTTTCAGCGAGGCCGATGTGGTGATCATGGAGTCAACTTATGGTGACCGCGATCATAAACCACTTCAGGAGACCCTGGACGAGACCAGTAATATAATTAAGGAAAGTGTCAAATCACAAGGAAAAATCCTGGTCCCATCGTTTGCCATTGGAAGGACCCAGGACATGCTATATTATCTCGGGCATGCCTTTCTCAGGGGTGAAATTCCTCTTTTCCCGGTATATATTGACAGTCCGATGGCCATTGAAGCGACAAAAATTTATATGCGCCATCCCGAGTTGTTTGATGAGGAGATGAAAGAATTTTCAAAAACAGGGGAATTGCTGAAGTATGAAAATTTCATCCATCCCACGCCCAGCCCGGAAGAGTCCCGAAAATTGAATGATCTGAAGGGTTGCTGCATGATCATTGCAGGTTCGGGAATGTGTAATGCGGGGCGGATCCGGCATCACTTACGGCATAATCTCTGGAATCCAACCACCTCAGTGCTGATCATTGGTTATCAGGCGGAAGGCACATTAGGAAGACAACTGGTTGACGGTGCAAAGTGGGTCAGGATATTCGGAGAGCGGATCATTGTAAGGGCACAGATCCACAAGCTGGGAGGTTTCAGCGCCCATGCCGGGCAATCGGACCTGCTACGTTGGTTCAACCATTTAGCTCCATGCCGGCCAAGGGTCATATTGACTCATGGTGAAGACCGCGCCCGGATCCCATTGGCTAAAATAATTGAATATGATTATGGGATCAAGCCCTGGTTACCACAATATGGCGAAAGTACTGAGCTATGAACAACAACATTTCTAACTCAATCAATTTAACTCTATGCAAAATTTTATCCGCCGCACCAAGATTATAGCTACCATTGGGCCGGCCAGTTGTACCCCCGAAATGATCCACAAGCTGATCATGGCCGGGATGGATGTTGCCAGGCTTAATTTTTCACATGGGAAATATGAAGACCATGCTCAGGTGATACAAAATCTCCGCGACATTTCTGAAAAGCTCAACAAGCCGGTTACCATCCTTCAGGATCTCCAGGGCCCAAAAATCAGGGTCGGCCAGCTTCCCGATGGAAAGACAGAGATCAGGGAAGGAGAAATTATCACGCTGTTACCTGAAAAGGAATTTGTAGGTCAACCTGGCACAATCCCAATCGACTATCCTTATGTGGCAGAAGAAGCCAAACCGGGGATGCAGGTTCTTTTAGCCGATGGACTTTTTGAGCTTGAGGTCACGGCCATTCTTGGAAACGCCGTTCAATGCCGCGTGATGGAAGGAGGTTCCCTATCCAGCCGTAAAGGAGTGAATTTTCCCAACCTGAACCTCCGTTTGCCATCGCTAACTGAAAAAGACATACTTGACCTTGAATTCGGACTGGCTCACGGAATTGATTGGGTTTCACTTAGTTTTGTCCGCTCTGCCGAAGATGTCAGGGTACTGAAAAGACTGATCAGCGACCAGGGATTTCATAAACCGGTGATCGCTAAAATTGAAAAACCACAAGCCATTGACCACCTTGAAGAAATCGTGGAAGAGGTGAATGGCATCATGGTCGCCCGTGGAGACCTGGGGGTGGAAATGTATCCGGAAAAAGTTCCTATGTTGCAAAAACAAATCATTGAACTATGCAACAGAAAAGGGAAACCCGTGATCACAGCCACTCAAATGCTGGAAAGTATGATCCATGAACCGCGTCCCACACGGGCTGAAGCAAGCGATGTGGCCAACGCCATCATTGATGGGACCGATGCCATCATGCTTTCGGGGGAAACGGCGATGGGTGAATTTCCCGTAAAATCGGTTGAAATGATGGCGCGGATTGCCATGGATGTTGAATCAAAAATCAAATTCAAATCTTATCCCCCATCAGTCCCTTCAAAAATGATGGCCCTGAGCCAGGCAGTAGATCAGATGGATGACATCATCCACCCACAATGTATCGTTGTCCTGACCACCAGTGGCTGGAGCGCCCAGTGTGTAGCTGCCAACCGGCCCTGCTCTACCATATTTGCGCTGACCACGCATCCTAAGGTTTATCATGCCCTCAATCTTTTATGGGGTATCAACCCTGTACTGATCGATGAACATCCCGACACTTTTGAGGAGATGACCTCGTTGTGTGAAAAAACCCTTCTCCAGAAAAACCAAGTATCTACGGGAGACAATATCATCATTCTTGGAGGCATCCCGGGACACCAGGAAGGCGGTACCAACTTTGTAAAAATTCATACGATTTCATAAAATAGCGTTAAACATAGAGTTTTTCAGCATGACCAGCTTTAATATTAAAATCATGGAACCAAAAATGTTCAAATGGTTATCCTTTGGATTAATCTTGTTTACCGGACTTGTTTTTTCGGAAAGCACATTTTCCCAGACAGCTACCAAATCATCTGGAAAGCCCACTCTTGTCATGGCTCCAAAAAGCAACTGGCCCAAAGAACTTAAAACTGGAAATAACCGGATCGTCATCTATCAACCCCAGCCCGATTCCCTGGTTGGAAATAAACTGTATGCCAGGTCGGCCATCTCAGTTTCGTCAAACGGAGGAGATCCCCTGTTCGGCGCTATCTGGGTGATGACAACGATCAGCGCTGACCGTACCAGCGGTGAAGTATCCCTCATCAATGCCCTGGTCCTGAATGTCAGATTTCCAAACCAGGATTCTATTCCGAAAGATAAACTGGATTCCTTCAAGGACTATCTTGAGAAAGAGATCCCAAAATGGGAAATCACTTCAACCATTGACGAATTAACTGCCACCTTAAAGGAAAACGCAAAGGAACTCGACGGGACCAATATTTTCAACAACGATCCGCCGGAGATCATTTTTGTCAATAAACCGGCAGTACTGGTTTTATTTGACGGAGATCCTTCCTTTAAAGCAACCGATAATCCTGAGATTCAACGGGCTATAAACACCCCATTCCTTGTTCTTAAAGACATGAACGATAAACAATATTATCTCAACGGGGAGAATTCCTGGTTTAAGGCCAATAACATAATTACCGGAACCTGGGCCTTGGTTAAAAATCCGCCCAAGGAAATCAAAAAAGCAGAAGAAAATTTCGAAAAACAGGTACCTCATGACACACTGCCTGCAACCAAAAAACCGGTAATACCTCAAATAATCGTCCGCACAAAGCCTGCAGAGCTGCTTCAATCGGACGGTGACCCTAATTTTGCGCCCATCCAAGGCACCAATCTGCTCTATGTGACAAACAGTGAAAATAATATTTTTAAAAATATTGATAACCAGCTTACTTATATTCTGATTTCGGGACGATGGTATTCGGCGAAATCGATGTCCGGCCCGTGGACTTTTATTCCTTCTTCAAAATTACCGGCTGATTTCGCAAAGATCCCTGAAGGATCCGAGAAAGATGTCGTCCTTGCCTCTGTGGCAGGAACCGACGCGGCCAAAGAAGCCATAATGGATGCCCAGATCCCGCAAACCGCAGCAGTTGACAGAAAGACCGCTTCCTGCACGGTGAAGTATGATGGCGATCCTAAATTCGAACAGATCAAGGGGACTTTATTATACCGGGCGGTGAATACGGGTTCTACCGTTATCCTGTCGAACAAATCATATTATGTTTGCGAAAATGCCGTTTGGTTCATCGGAAATACCCCTGATGGCCCATGGTCGGTAGCCACAGAGATCCCTGCGGATATACAAAAAATCCCGCCTGAAGACCCAGCTTATAATGTAAAATATGTCTACATATATGATGTCCGGCCCGATGTTATCTATATGGGCTACCTTCCCGGATACACCGGCTGTTACGTGGCTGGCCCTACCATTATTTATGGTACTGGTTTCCCTTATCCTTGTTGGGTTGGGCCCTATTATTATCCCCTTCCGGTAACCTGGGGTTTCAGTATGGGTTATAATCCATGGATAGGATGGAGTATAGGGTTCGGAGTCAGTGTGGGATTTTTTCACATGAGTTTTTGGGGCCCTGCTTATCATGGAGGTTGGTGGGGACCGCCCATGTACCATCCACCCTATTGTCCTCCATATAACCATTGTTACGGACACGGTCCGGTTTACGTACACAATACCACCGTCAACATCAATACGGTGAACCGGAATAACTTTAATCAGAACAATATTTACAACAACCACAGAAATGGGGTCCAACCTGTGACAAAGTCCAGGACAAATGGCGGAAATTCCGGTGTATCACCTTCAGACCGGAGGGGTAACAGTGATATGAACCGCGCTTCCAAAGCTAATGACGTTCAGAATAACGTATTTACTGACCGGAACGGAAATGTATATAGGAAAAACGGAAACAACTGGGAACAGCATGATGGGAAAAACTGGCAACCTGCTGGCGGGAATGTCACCGGTACCAGGTCGGAACAAAAGGGGCCATCGGCATCAGGCGCTTCAACGCGTCCTGCAAATAATTATGACCAGAATCAGTTGGATCGTCAAAACACCAATCGTTCCCGTGGGATGCAGCAAAATTTCAATCGCAATGCCGGTAGCGGTATGCGGTCAGGGGGTGGCAGTATGCGGGGAGGCCGCCGGTAATTTTTTTTCAGCAAGCCATTTCGCCGGCATTTTTCCAGGCCGATAACAAAGTATAAGCCCCCTGAATAACTATCTGGCTTTTACTTATATCCGTACCATCAGGTAGCTTGATCCCTGTATACCCGTCGCCGGTATCCCCGGTAATCACTTCGATCGCCATAAAATCATGGATTTTTTTCCCATTTTCCATCCGGATACCCTTAAAAATAAAAATATAGGATTTTTCGTAGAAATGGACCACCGCATCCTGTGGAACCGATAATGATGAACGCTGATCAATTTTAATCTCAGCATTAACATACATTCCGGATAAAAGATGGTCATCGGGCTGTTCAATTTTCGCATAGACCATGGATAACTTATCATTGTTCAGCGTATGACCGGCCTGGTATATGTTTGCGTGATAGATTTTCCCTGGATCATTTGGAGTTGTAAAGCTGACCTGTTGGCCACTTCTGACTTTCCGGATGTCCTTTTCGAACACCGGAAGCTCAAGAATAACCTCATGCGGATTGACAATTTCAAACAATACATCGGAGGGGTTCACATATTTCCCCAGATTAATATTTACCATCCGGATATAACCGCTGATCGGTGCATATAATGGTAACTGGCCAGTGATCCTGTCTTCGGTGAGCTGTAACGGATCGATTCCTAAAGCAGTTAATTTTTGTTCCAGCCCCTTGAGCTCAGCTTTCAGCGTTTTATAATCCACTTCTGTCTGCTGTACGTTTTTTTCGGAATAAACATTTTCCTTATGCAACTCACTATGCCTTTTAAATTCGGTTTCAGCGTACTGGAACCTGGCCTTGGTCTCGAGATAGTTCTGCTGAATTTCAATATAGGTGAAATTCTCTATCATGGCCAATGCCTGTCCTTTGCTGACGGCGCTTCCCTGTACGAGGTTGGTGCTTTTAACAAACCCTCCCAGGGGAGCGCTAACCGAAGCAATATTCTGCGGCGTTACATTGACAAGGCCATTCACTTTCAATGTAGCATTCACGGAATGATCTCCAATCAGGCCCATCTTAATACCACTTGTAGAAAACTGTGCCTCATTAAGCTCAATGGCATTTTCTGATAAAACCTCCTGGGGCCCTTCCGCGCTTTTCTTTCCATTCGAACAGGACACGAGCGTCATTGTCATAAAGATGACTGATATCCTGATAACGGTAACAATATTTGTTTTCATGATTATTCTCTAAATCAATGATTGATGTTTAATAAAAATTCGATGGCAATTACTGATTGGTTATAGGCATTGAGGGTTTCGAGGTAGTTGTTCCTGATCTCAATTCCCTGACGCAGGTTCTGAACAAATTCCATATAATCAATAGCCCCTGCTTTATAACTTTTATCAGCCTGTTCCAATATCGCCTCTGCCATCTGCAATGCTACTGATTCAAAATATGCAAGACTTTGACGGTATTTCTCATTTTCCTCAACAAGGATATGTAACTGGTGTTGAAAGGCATTGGTTTGATATTTGTAGCTTTCCATCGCTTTTTTTTCCTCCAGTTTGGCTGATTCTATCTTCCCTTTTTGTGGAAAAAATAAAACCGGGATTGTCAATCCCGCCTGAATACCAGTGAAACGGTAATCCGGTGAAAATTCCTTGTTGGATTGATTGAAATAGCCAATCATCATATCCGGAAATAACCTTGAAGTTTCAGTCTGCCTTTCAATTTTGGCCTGTGTCATTTGATATTCAAGAAATTTCAATGATGGATTCTGAAAAATGGCTGTGCTATCAAGGGATAAAACCATGGGTAATTTTACCAGTACCGTGTCAGCGATTTGAATTTCGTTCCTTTCATTTATCAGGGTCTGAAGCCGGCACTTCCCGATCCTGATATCTGACGCAGCCTGTTTGATTTGATTTCTGATGGTCAGAAGCTGAGCTTCTGCTGTCATTTTTTCCAGTAAATTTGTTTCTCCCTTTTGGAACCGTAACTGTGCGGCGTTCAGAAAATTACTATAAATGCTGTCCTGGCTCCTGAGCAAATCCAATCGGGTGTAAAAAAAAACGAGTTGGTAATAAACAGACCTGACCTGGCTGATTATTTCATTATTGGTCATGGCTGATTTCAGCGTTGCATTTTCCACCATTGCCCGAGCCAGTTTTGATTGGTCAATATAGGTGAGCGGGAAAGAAAAACGTTGTGAAATGCTGAATTCATCATCTTTTTCAAAACTGTTCTTTTGCCCATAAGAAAAGTCAACCTCTGTTTTATTAAAATCCCAGGCCGTTTGCCTGAGGGCTTTCTGTGATTCGATTTCCAGCAATGATGTCCTTATCTCGCCATTTCGTTGTAAAGCCTGCCCGATAGCCAGTTCTAAAGTACACACCCTGACCGGGGACTGTGCGGCAAGTTTCATGGGAGCAAACAACAAGCCTGCCAGGACCAGCAGGATCACAGGTATCGGCTTTGGTTTCAGATTACCGGAGCGTGGTTTCCTTTCTCCCATAAAAATGATGTATAATACAGGCAAAACCAGAAGGGTGAGTAACGTCGATGAAATAAGCCCTCCGATAACGACGGTCGCCAAGGGCTTTTGAACTTCGGCGCCGGCCGAAGTCGACATTGCCATGGGGAGAAAACCCAGTGAGGCAACCGCTGCAGTCATCAGAACCGGGCGCAGACGGATTTTCAATCCGGTCATAACGCGTTCATAAATATTGGCCATTCCTTCTTCCCGTTCCAACCGGTTAAATTCAGATATCAGTACGATCCCGTTGAGGACAGCAACACCAAACAAAGCAATAAATCCGACCCCGGCTGAAATGCTGAAATTCATTCCCCTTACAGTTAAGGCGATCACCCCACCAATGGCAGCCAGTGGTAAGGCAGTTGAAATAAGCAAGGTCTCTTTAATGGAATGAAAGGTAAAATAGAGCAGGAATAAAATAAGTAATAAAGCAACCGGTAGGGCGATCGAAAGCCGTTTTTGAGCTGCTACCAGATTTTCGAATTGCCCGCCATAAGTGATATAATATCCTGGTGGCAGCATAAGGCCCCTGTCAATTATTTTTCGGATATCCGTGATTACTGACTGGACATCCCGGTTCCGGATGTTAAATCCGACTGTGATCCTTCGCCGGGCATCTTCGCGTGAAACCTGGGCAGTGCCATTTTTCATTTCAACAGTGGCCAGCTCTTCCAGCGGGATCTGACGGCCATTGGGTAGCGGGATATAAAGGCGGCGAACGTTATCAATATCCTGACGGTAATCCTCTTTGAACCGTACCACGAGATCGAAACGTTTTTCCCCTTCATAGATCACACCGGCCTTATTCCCGGCAAATGCTGTCCGGAGGATCCGGTTCGCATCTTCAATATTCAATCCATATTGAGCAATTTTTTCCCGGTTGAACAGTACTGTTATCTGAGATGCACCTGTAACTTGTTCAACCTGGATATCGGTCACACCTTCAACGCCCGATATCAGTTTTTCAACCCTGCTTGCTTCATGCGCCAGTGAATCAAGGTCATCTCCAAAGATTTTAATGGCTACATCCTGTTTCGATCCGGTCATGAGTTCATTAAAACGCATCGAAATCGGTTGCTGGAAGGTGAAAGCGACTCCGGGGACCGCACCGACTTTCTCTTTCATTTTTTCTACCATTTCTTCACGGGTCGAAGCAGTGGTCCACTCTTTCTTGTCTTTCATGGCGATGATGTAGTCACCGGTTTCAACCGGTGTGGGGTCTGTCGGGATCTCACCGGCGCCCACTTTACAGACTGCATATCTGACTTCCGGAAAGTTATCTTTTAAAATCTTGTTGGCTTTCTTAACGGTTTCCACCGTATGGGCAAGCGATCCTCCCTGCAGGGTCATGATCCCGGAAGCCAGGTCCCCTTCTTCGAGCGTTGGTATAAACTCCCCTCCCAACCGTGTAAAAAGGAAGATGCCGGCCAATAAAAGAACGAATGAAGTTATCATCACCGTTGCTTTATGATGGAAAGAAAAACGGAACATGGGTTCAAAAATCCGGTTAAAGAATCTCATAATTATTCCTGACACCGCGAATTCCTTTGCTCCCCTGCGGCTTAAAACCAGTGAAGAAATAACGGGGACATAGGTAAGTGATAGTATCAATGCGCCCACGATGGCAAATCCGACCGTCTGCGCCATAGGGCGGAACATTTTTCCTTCAATTCCAACCAAAGAAAGGATCGGCAGATAGACGATCAGGATGATGATCTGGCCAAAAGTCGCAGAACTCATCATCCGGCGCGAGGAATCCAAAACAACTTCGTCGATCTGTCTTCGCAATAATTTTCCACCGGGTTGGGATTGAGAGTTAACAATTGATAACCTGTGAACGGCGCTTTCAACAATGATAACGGCTCCGTCAACGATCAATCCAAAATCGATAGCGCCAAGGCTCATCAGGTTACCGGAAATGCCAAACAGGTTCATCATCGATATTGCAAACAGCATCGACAATGGGATGACTGATGCAACGATGAACCCGGCCCTGAAACTTCCAAGCATCAGTACCAGGACAAAAATAACGATCAAACCACCTTCAGCAAGGTTACGGGTTACGGTCCCAATTGCGCGCTCAACAAGATCGGTCCTGTCCAGGTAAGGCTCAATACAAATCCCAGGAGGCAGGGAGGCAGAAATCGTTTTCATACGTTCTTTTACATCGGTGATCACCCGCGATGCGTTCGATCCCTTCAACATCATCACAACGCCTCCGACAGCTTCACTTGTATCGCAGACAAAAGCGCCATACCTGATGGCATGACCAAAACGCACCTCCCCCACATCCCGGATCAATACCGGAACCTGGCCAGGACTTATCCTTACGACAATTTTCCCAATATCTTCAAGGGTGGAGATCAATCCGATTCCCCGGATAAAATAGGAATTAGGGCCTTTTTCAATATAAGCGCTTCCCGTATTCTCATTATTTTTTTCGAGGGCATCCAATATTTCCGGAACGGATATTCCCATGCTGTTCAGGCGTTCCGGATCAATGGCAACTTCATATTCCTTGACGTAACCTCCATAGCTGTTTACTTCAGCCACGCCCGGAGTCCCAAGAAGTTCACGTTTGATGATCCAATCCTGGATTGTCCGTAAATCCATCATGGAGTATTTTCCCTCATATCCCTTCCTGACCTTGACCAGATACTGATAGATTTCCCCAAGTCCAGTAGAAACAGGCGCTAACTCCGGGTGTGTCAAACCATCAGGAATCTGTTCTTCGGCTTCCTTAAGCCGTTCACTGATCTGTTGACGCGCTTTATAGATATCTACCTTATCCTTAAAAACAATGGTGACAACCGATAATCCAAGACGTGAAATAGAGCGCAATTCAATCACATCTGGCAGGGTTGAAACCGAAACTTCGATGGGTGCGGTAATAAATTTTTCGACCTCTTGCGTAGCCAGGGCCGATGCAATAGAAATCACCTGGACCTGATTGTTGGTAATATCGGGGACTGCATCTACGGGCAGCCGGGTCATGGACCAGATTCCCCAACCGATCAATGCCAGGGTAAAAATTCCGACCACCAATTTATTCCTGATCGAAAATTCAATGATTCGACGGATCATAATATGAAATTTTTTGGGCTAAAACCTGATGTGAGAAAATATAACTATCCTGGATCATGCCAGTTATGATCCGGATCTTCAGTAATAGGAATGAAAGCAAATCAGGCTTTGGGAGGTTCCCAGATAGAGGAGATTAAACTGGAATGCAAAGGAATGATATCCCATACTTCCAGCCGTAAGGGGTCAGAATTCACAAATATCATGACCATGGGCAATGTTATTTCCATGGCAAGGCTGCAACAGGAACAAGTACAAAATGGGGAACAGGTATCGTGCTGGTCACTGTGGGTATCGTTGGTTGTTGTGGTCAAAGCCAGATGGGTAATTTCACAACAATGCAACGTTTCATCCACACACGGAATAAAGGTCAGTACAAGGATGTACAGTGCCAGCAGGATAGCAAGGATCCGGTTCAAAATTTTAGCGTATAATCAGACAGATACCGACTTTCAGGTTCAACATGGAGAGATCCTTTGATTTCGAACCCTTATAGAGTTCAATCTTATTGGTTGTCCATTTGTAATTGAAAGCGACCAAGGCTCCCCAGTTGGAGAAATTCCCGAATTTAATCAGGGCGCCAACTTCCGGAGTCAGTGAAAAATCCCAACGGGTATTGTAGGCATCAATTTCCTGGACAAGGAGGTGATGTTCCATGTAGTCGCCACCAATTCCAAGGCCTAAATAAGGAGAAACCAGTTTGTCGGGAAGGAAATGATAAGCAATGACTCCCTGGAATGGGACCATCCAGGTAAACCTGTAATTATCGGCAGTTATCGCTGATCCATCCAGGTCATAATAAGTTTGGTACCCATACTTCTGGCTAACTCTCTGCCATCCGATATTAAAGCCTACCGTTAATCCCCTGTCAAGCAGATACCGTCCACCAAAATCAAACCCGGCCGGGCTTGCATTGGTAACCCATTTGTTAAAATCACCCAGGGTAAAAGTGGTATTCCATGAAAAAGTATAATAACTGCTGGGTTTGAACCCTATGGTTGCTTTTTCCTGAGCCTGTAAAGATCCCGTTAACAGGATGATCACTGTAAAAAGTCCTATAATTTTTTTCATATTCCCGGTCTTAAAATTAATTGATGGAAAAGCCTTTTGTCTGTGTAAATGCCTGATCTATACATTGTTGAATTTGAGATATGGTATGGTCACCTGTCATTAAAGCACGGATATAAACATTCCAGCGGATCCATATTTTTTGATCCACATTAAGGGTTGTCAGATCTGCCATATCGATCATCATAGTACCAGTAGCATAAGAAGTTATATAGGCAGGGTAATATGGATAATAATATCCAGACCCGCCCCAGTACCAAGGAGGATAATAACCGGGGTAACCCCAGTACCAGCCAGGATAATAAACAGTAGTATTGACATTTTTCACAACAACGACCATAAATGCAAGGTTAGGGCTGTCATTCAGCCCGACTTTCTGGTAACCTCGTTTAGTCATGTTCTGGGTAATTTGATTCAGAACAGATTGGGCCCTTGAATCCGTATAATACCCACTATCTTTTGAATCAATCCATTTGATGGTATCAGAAATATAAAATGTTTTGAACTTCGAAAAAGGTGTAGCAGTATCATATTTCGTGTAAATCACCATATCTTCAGTTAATCTGACTGAAGAGGGAGGATACTTTGAACAGGATGAAAACAGTAAGCCTGCACAGAAAATTAGGAGAATCAGTTTTGCTTTCATATTTTTAAATTTATTTCCTACAAAAATATAATTTTTCAGATTCAGTGACTGATAAAATTTTCATTTTTGCCCATCTTATTTACATAACGGGCATAAAAAGGCATTATTTTAAAGTCTGATGGCGCAACAAGCCTGAAGCGAATACATCCAATCGTCTGCTTTCCCAAAGTTGAAAACTTTGAGTTCGCCCCCCACTATCCAATGTTTGTTCAAAGGGTATAAATAGGATCCTGAAAACTGATAATTTGAGAGGGACCAAACCGTACTATTGATGGTTTGCCCGACCCCGCTCACTTTATTGAACATGGCGGCCAATCCGGCGCCGGCAGTGAGATAAAAATGATCAACAATACGCATCCTCACCGTCAGGAGTAAGGGGACAACCGACATGGTCACCCGGCCTTCAGCTTCCGGATCATTTTCATGTTTCACACGGTACAAACAATAAAATCCGCTTTCCAGGCCCAAGCTCAACCGATGTTCCGGCTCCCAGAAAAATTTCAGGGAGACTCCCGGGAAATTAATGGCAGCCTCATCCTTACCCAACTCCAGGGAGTTGATGTAATGGCTCCAGCCAAAACCAACAGTAAGGGAGTAATGATTCAATGAGATCCTGGCGCTGTCATTCTTTTGAGAAAAAGAGGGGACAGTAAACAAGAGGAAAATGAGCAGTAAGGTTATCTTTCTTTTTATCATCATCCTATTCCCGTATATAATAGTAATATGCAACCACGTATGGATAGTTTGATAGCAATCCGTCAAAATGCCCTTCATTGATAAAATCCCTGATCCATTGAACGGGGTCAATGGTCCAGGCAACAGCCAAACGGTTTTCGCTATGCATCTGGTCAACCAGGTCATTCTGTGTCCCCAGGGTCCACCGTGGGCCCCACACCCTGGAATTAACCAGTCGTACGTCATCCACCGAAAGCTCGCATAATGAAGGAATATTCTGGTAATCAGGATAATTCATCAGGTCATTCAGTACTTCATCTGTCGGTATTCCCACGACGACGATAAGGTCACGGCCTTTTTGCCTTGCGCGTTCCAGGATTCGCTGTTGGATAGGAATTACCTGGGCCATTGCATCGCGGTTGGCTTTCATGTCAAGGTACACAAAGCGCAGCAAAGTGCTGTCAACCACAAGGGTCAACGCATCTTCCAGGGTAGGTATCTTTTCACCATGAATAAGCCTTACGAAAGTCGATAGCTGGAGCCAGCTATAATTTTCGATCGGACCTGCCAGTGGCCCTTTCTGAGTTAGCCGGGTGTTGATGTCGGAGTCGTGGTAAATGAAGGGTATGCCGTCGCTGGTCAACCGTACATCGATCTCAATTCCAGTAGATCCAAGTTTTTCAGTATATCGGATCATTTCAAGACTATTTTCCGAAACAGGCAGGTGGTCAGAAGTCCGTCCTCCGGACCGGTGGGCAAGGATATAAAAATTACCCGGTTGGGCCTTATCGGAAAAAGGACGCAGGTATTGGAGGACGATCCCTTTATCCGTTGTCTCATTATTGGTCCCATAACCTCCCCTGATGATGATCTGCCTGGTCGGGACTCCGGTCACAATATCACTGCCTCCCTCTGACCTGGAAACATACATGGCTGCAAGACCAGTTTCATCGCTGTAACCATCTCTCCAGTAACCCTGTAAAAAAACCACAGAATCGAGATAGCCTGTCTGAATAATAAAATATATCCCGCTTCCGGTAGTTATCAACAGATGGGTACGGTTCGATTTAACCACCACCTGATCACCCAGAAAATCATTTCCGGTAGATACCGAATAAACACCGTCCATCAGGGCCCTTGACGCAGTACTCAGAGGATAGGTTTCCTCCATCAGGTTATTGGGGCCTGTTGATGGAACAGGCACATTGATATCCTTGTTGCATCCGTTCAGGGCAACAAGAATCAACAGGCCAAATGCGATTTTCGACTTCATAATATCCAGCTAAACGACAGTTCAGGAATATGATAATACCGGTTGAAAGTACTGAAGAGCATCCAGGTCGGCCAGTAAAATTTCTCATAATTATCTTTAAATCCGATGATAAATACATGGTTTTTCCATAAACGTTGCTCAATGTAAAAAGCCACGGTAACGCCGTTGAAAAAATTTGCACGCCGGTCAACCTCATTTTCACCCGATTTCTGTATTATATTAGCCAGAATGACAGCTTCACCTTTCAGTGTGAAGGCCATTTTTTTCAGTTTATAGCCCAGTGAAAGATTGGGATAGTGGATCCATACGATGGAAGAATTATTGAACCCGCCCTGGCGTAGCTGACCATATACGAATGCGATATCATATCCGGCATTGAATGAAAAATTTTTCCAGGAATATCCCCATCGCGGGCCCAGGGCCAGTTGGTTTGAAACCAGCAAGGTTGTCAAGTCTCCTTCGAGCGAAAATCTCCAGGGAAGACCGAAGGTTAAATGAATATTAACCAGGGGCGCCTGAATGGCATTTTCAACCAGGTCAGCGGGTGGTTTTACCAATGATAATCCTGCTGAAGCCTGAAATCCCCACTTTTGATATTGGTGCGGAAGCCTCATGCTTGAAGCAGTTATATCAAACGTGTCCTGAACAGATGGATTTTGGGCAATAGTAATTGCCGGGAACAAAACCATCAGCATGAAAAAACGACATTTGAACAAATTCATCCGGAATAAAGTATGAAGCTGTGTCTTCTGCAAATCAGTTTACAAGTATAATACCGGGTTGCCCACCCGATATCAGGAAATTAAAATTTAAAGCGGACACCCAGCGTCACACCTGCATTATCGAAAGGATAGGTCTTCCGTAGCTCTTTTTTGGGCACATCCGGGGAAACGTAAGCGTTTATATCCAGTTTTGAATAATATTCAGTTTCTTTTTCGAAGGTTGTCAGATCGCCCAGATGGTCAGTTCCGTTAATGGTATATTTGGTGATCTTACTATAGAACGGCGACCAGGTTAAACCCTGAAAGGTTGCTTCAGCATAAAGGCTGATAATTTTACTGATATTAAAATCGACTCCCAGGGCGGCAGAAAACCCCAATGCAACACCACCATAATATTTCCTGATTAAAACAATATCATTGGGGGGATTTGTTGCCTGGGTCGCTTCCAGTTTTCCGTACATTGTGGGCACAACGCCAATGACCATTCCAAAACGCGCATAGGGATTTACTTTACTAAGTCCGGCAGTAATTAAAACGGACGGTGTTACGCTCAGTACATTTCCTAATATCCGGCCTGTAATATTATAGCCCCCCGGAAATCTCATAATTGAGTCCCCAAAGTTTGGAAAACCAAGTGACTGGGATACAGTTAATTCAAATCCCAGGTACTTTTTAACCATGTAACCAAATGCAACGGAACCGGTAAACCCTGAACCAAGATCGACTGGTACTACTTCGACGGTTTCTTTGTTGCCATCGTTCGTATATTTATACAGCATGTCAAGATTGGAAGTGGTCCCGCCAGATAATCCCACACCGAGGCGCACATAAAACTGGTTTGGGACAGGAAGGCCGATCTGTTGGTTACTTTGATCGGGATTCATATATTTCGCTTCCGTGTTCTGTGCTTGTGCCGCGCTTATCAGGAATAAACCGAGAAGGGCAAGAAGTAGATTTTTTTTCATAGTGATACGGTTTTGTCAGTTAATATTTGGCTATAAAATTAATAAAAATATTCCCTTGCTTTAAATATTTTACATATTCAGTATCTGCTTCAGCAATTTGTATCCACTGGTACTGGCCCGTAATTTTGCTCCGCTTTTCAATAAAACAGAATAAGTCTCTTTATCATAGTACTCAATTCTGTCAATAAATTTTGCATTAACGATGTAAGACCTATGGATACGTATATACTGGGAAGGATCAAGGTGCGATTCAAAATATTTCATCGTCTTTTCCTTGAGATGCTTGGCCTCTTTGGTATGGATCATCACATAATCGCCCTCCGCTTCCAGATAGAGGATATCTTCTACCGGGACCACACTCACTTTATGTCGCGATTTAACTGCTATCCGTTGAAGGTACTCAGGGTTTTCATCCAGCGATTTGACCAGGTTTTCCACGTTTGCGGAAGAGTTTAAACTCCCCCCCTGATGTTGGGTTAACGCTTTATTGATAGCCTGTGAAAACCTTTCTTTAGAATAGGGTTTTAGCAGGTAATCTATGGCATTCATTTCAAAAGCCTTGATGGCATATTGATCATAGGCGGTGCTGAAGATGATCAGGGGTGGGTGGTCCAGGATTTCCAGCAGCTCAAGTCCGGTGAGTTTGGGCATCTGTACATCCAGAAAAACCAGATCAGGCTTGAGTTCCTGAATAGCTTTCAACCCGCTGAACCCATCCGAAAATTCACCGGCGATCTCAATTTCCGGGAAACTTTTCAGGTAATGTCTGAGTACATCACGGGCGGGCTGTTCGTCATCAACAAGAATAGCGCGTAAAGTCATAGATCAGGCTTTAGGTTCAGTGGATTCGAGATTTGGAAGGCTTAAAAATACAAAAAATTTTGTTCCGACAACAGAAGTTTTAAGAAGTTTATCTGTTTTATAAAGAAGCCTTAACCGTTCTCTTATATTATTTAGCCCAAGTCCTGTCCCTTTACGGGGATGGGCATTCGGGTCAAAATCATTTTCAACGGTAATCTCAAGGAACCCGCCGGAAAATTTGCATTTCATTTCAATGGTAACCTGTTCGGTACTTTCATACACTCCATGTTTAATCGCATTTTCAACCAAAGGTTGCAATAACATGAGGGGAATTTTATGATCTTTACAGGTTCCTTCAATATTGAAGGAGAACTGAAGTTTGTCTCCAAACCTGACCTTCTCGATTTCAAGGTAACGCTGGATGTTGGTAAGCTCATTTTCAAGTGTTGCGAACCGTTTGGAATTGGTCGAAACCGAATACCGTAAAAAATCGGAGAGTTTTATGACCATATCCCTGGCTTTTTCAGGATTGGTAATGGTCAGGGAACTGATCGAATTCAAACTGTTGAATAAAAAGTGAGGATTGATCTGCGATTTCAGCATATTTAATTCGGTTTCTTTCAGCACTTCACGCAACCTTGACTCTGTCTGGACTTTTTCCTGGAGGTTCCTATAATAAATAAGGAGATAATATATCATCCCGATCGTGGTATAATATAATATTCCACTAAACAACCGGTAAGGGATGGAAATCAGTAAAAAATCGTGGTAAGGTTTAAAAGCTCCAAAAAGATAGTTGAGCAAGGTAAAGGGAAGCCCGATCCATACAACAAGCATTAAAGCGAGATAGGTGAAATGGTTAAAAATAACATTCCAGAAATTGGTTTTATCCGGGATGGAGTAGCGGACGATATACCATAATGAAATACCAATCAAACAAAACAGGAAGTTGAAAGCAAAGCTATCGGCCAATGCAATTTCAAGGGTAAAATCATAAAAAAAATAAAACACGAAAAAGTGGGCTCCCGCGATGAGAGCCCACAAACCAAAATAAACGGAAACGGATTTTTTATTGATAAAAACGGGATGCCTCATTTATCAGGATATATAAGATCAATAACTTTTTATCTCCCCTCCGCCAAAAATAGCGCTCCCTTTAATGAGCAGTAAACGGGAAGGGTCGGGGCTCTCTTTAACATAAGCCCGCTTATCATCAAAACCTCCCAGTATGGAGGTCATTTTCAACTGAATCTTCCAGTCAGATGGGACAATAAGGGTAACGCCACCGAAAATGGCGTTAACCTCCAGTTCATTGACGCCTTCGGCCAGGGTAGCCTGGGTCAGGTCAAGTTCGGATCCTCCGAAAACACAACTGATGTGACCTCCACGGAAGACCTGGTGCATAATGCGTCGTTTTCCACCGCTGAAAATATTTTCTTCATGAATGTATCCGTCCTCCAGGGGTTGATTGGGCGTGTTTATTGATTTTTGCCAGGGATGGTGGGGCATTCTCTTCGAAAGGATGAGTACCCCTATGGCGATGAGGATAAGCGGCCAGAATATGTGCATGGCATTGAAGGGAAGGTCGAATATCCGGGGCAGGAGAAAAAAACCACCTATCAGGATAAGGATGGTCCCCGGCATGCGGCTTTCGCTGCTGAAAAAACTCACAATTCCAATGGTGATCAACAGCATTTGCCAGGAAATAATGATATGTTTAACCTGATAAGGCAGGATGTCTGTATTGACAAGCAGCAATATTACGCCGACTGCTATAATGATAATACCAACAGCGTACTTCTTCATCATATAACGGCTCTCAGAGGGTTTTTCGTCGTGGGGTCCCATGTCATAAAAATTTAAAAGTAGTGAAAAAATCAATACGACAAAAGTAGGTCGATCTATAAGGGATGGGAAGGGTTAATCGACAGAGACCGGTAAAATCCCGATGAAAGCCGTCAGGCCCAGACCAATAGTCAGAAAATCTCCTGTGCCTGAATATATATTCCATCCGATTGTTGTCCAAGTCCAAAATCAATCAACAGGTTTGTCCTGTCACGTTTACTCAGCATGATCCTGACGCCGAACCCGGCCCCCGGTTTAAAATAACCAAACAACGGGATGTCCATATCATGGTTCGATGCCGTAATCACATTGGCAAAGAGTACCCCTCCCACAATTCCCGAACACCGCGATATCGGGAACCTGTATTCCATCTCGCCATATACAACATCTTCGCCCCGCCATCTTCCTTGTTCATATCCCCGGCCGGAAGAATTCATCTGATCGAAACCACAAGACATCAGATCCAGATAAGGTATTTTCCCGCTGACCAGGAAACTTCCATAGGCCCAGAAAGCAAGTAAATGTCTTGGCGCTCGTTTCGATAAACCCACATAAGTCCTGAATTCAGTCCATAACTGGGAACCATTCTGCGAACTTCCAAGCCAGCTGGAATTGTAGCGGTAATTCACATTGACATAAATCCCTTTATAGGCATTGATAAGATTATCACGGGTATCATAAACAAAATTAAAACTGATTCCTGAAGCCAGATAAGATGTATTATCAAATCCATGAAGCCTCGAATAGGCATAATGTGGCGTTGGGGTATAATTTGCGCTGTCGGTGACCAATTCCATATCAACAATATCAAAATGATAATCCAGATGATATCCCAAACCCAGGAAAAGATGGCCCGGAATAGCGCGGGATAAAATATTATGAAACTTTATCCATTTAAATTGCATGGGATATTTTCCGTCGAACCGGATAGCATTGGCGATCTCCGATGGATCGCCAGGCACAAGAGGAATATTCTCAACAGGACCTGTTCCCAACCCATAAGTAGGTGCACGATAAATATAAACCCGCCAGTCAGTCTGGGCAAACCAATGGTTCCTGTTCATGTACATATTGGTCTTTAGCTGGAAGATCAGTTGTTTCTCAGAAGTAACCATGAGGCTGCCTACTCCGGCCGATAACTTAGTCCCAGGCTTACGCCTCATTTGCCAAGAGAAAGAAGCGCCGCCCCCGATCTGAAATCCAGTTGACGGGGAAAGACCGATCAATGGCAGGATGATAACACTGGCTTTAGGGGTATGTATCTCCGGATCAATGACTTTCTTCCTGAAGAGAAGGTCTAAAATATCCTTTTGCGGACAGTTTGCAGCAGAAGAAAGAGTATCAATGGAAGCCTGCCCTGTCGTAACCTGCGATTCAGAAACAATAACAAAACCCAACGAAACTAAAAGAAAAAATAAGATGAAAACGCTTTTTACCATTACAGGCAAAATTAAAAATTAATTGCTTTTGATTAGCTTTGTAGTTTGAATAAGGATATGCAAATTCCTTTTAAGAAATATCACGGCGCCGGCAATGATTTTATTATCATCGATAACCGGGAACTTCACTGGCAGCCGGTGCAAGGGGAAGTTTCTATGCTGTGTGACCGGCATTTTGGTATTGGCGCCGACGGGTTAATGCTTCTTACCCTTCACGAGGGATACCGTTTCCACATGACTTATTACAACGCCGATGGGAACGAAAGTACGATGTGCGGGAACGGGGGAAGGTGTATGGCGGCTTTCGCCCGGAGCCTGGGCTTGGCGGGGGACCAGATGGCCTTTTCCGCCATTGATGGCAATCATCTGGCTGAAACCGGAAATCCCGGGAAAAATACCATCCTTGTCCGTTTAAAAATGAAAGACACTTGTATTTTCCGGCAATTTGAAGACGGGCTTCTCATCGATACCGGTTCCCCTCATTTTGTAAGGTTTGTCAAAAACGTAGATGACGTAGATGTCTTTTCAATCGGAAAAACCCTTCGTCATGATCCGCGGTTTTCCCCGGGTGGCGCCAACATCGACTTTGCAGAAATACAAAAAGACGGGATTTTTGTCCGTACCTATGAACGGGGCGTCGAAAACGAAACATTGTCATGTGGTACAGGAGCCACTGCCGTTGCGTTGTCAGCAGCTTATCAATCGAATAATAAGGGCGGATCTTATCATATCAAAACAAGGGGAGGGCCTTTAACGGTCACTTATTCCCGGTTGGATCAATGTTTCACCGATATCTGGCTGGAAGGTCCTGCCACATTTGTGTTCGAAGGCGAAATCGTTATATAGCACAATATGTCTGATACCCTCACCCGGGCAATAAAATCAAACAGTAATCCAATACTGATCAACTTTCCATGACGGAACATAATTTTTTAACCGGCCTTAACCTTCGCATACGCGCCATGGAGCCGGAGGATGCCGATTTACTGTATGAGTGGGAGAATGATACATCGATCTGGAGGGTGAGCAATACGCTGGTGCCGTTCTCAAAATCCCGGTTGCGGGCATTTGTGATGAATACTCCCGGCGATCTTTTTTCGGACCACCAGCTGCGGTTGATGATCGACCATACTCCACCGGATGGCCCACAGGAAACCATTGGCGCTGTCGATCTTTTTGATTTCGACCCAGTCCATCTGCGGGCTGGAATTGGGATCCTGATACAGCAGGAGCACAGAAAAAGAGGTTTCGCTAATGAAGCGCTGACACTATTGATCCGGTATTCATTTGATGTCCTGCATCTTCATCAGTTATACTGCAACATATCACCTGACAATGAAGCGAGCCTCCGGTTATTTGAAAAAGCTGGTTTTAACCGGTGTGGAATTAAAAAGGATTGGATCAATGAAGGAAATTCGTGGAAAGATGAATGGATATTTCAATTAATCAGTTAACCCCTCTATTATCAGATGTTCCCTTCCTATAAAAACAATCCCAGGCGGTTTCTTTTTGGCGACCTGATCGGCATCCTGCTCCCCGGCCTGACTGTGTTGATTATCGTTTTTGCCGTCATCAGGATCAGCTGGTACGCGATGGTCCCCCAGCCCGACCTGAAGGGGGAATCAGCCGTTTATTTATGCATTCCCACTGGATCTGATTTTTCCACGGTTCGGAACTTATTGGTTTCAAAAGCACATATTCGTCATCCTGAGGCTTTTACATGGCTTGCCAACCGTAAAAAGTATCCGGAGAAAGTAAAACCCGGCCGGTATAAAATAGCCGATGGGATGCGCAACAATGAGTTAATCAATCTGCTGCGGTCGGGCAGACAAGAAGCGGTAAGGATCATCATACAGAATTTCAGGACCCCCGAAGAATTGGCAGGAAGGATCGGAAAATCACTGGAAATTGATTCAGCCAGACTAATCCGATTATTCCGGGATGATCACTTTTTAGAAAAGTATGGCCTGACGCAACCTACATTGTTCATCTATTTTATTCCTGATACATACCATTTATATTGGAACACTTCAGGTGATGGACTTTTCAGGAGAATGGAAAGGGAATTCGGGAAATTCTGGAACGGGGAACGACGGCGGAAGGCAGATTCATTAAAGATGACCATTCCGGAAATTGTAACCCTGGCCTCTATTGTCGAGAAGGAAACCAATAAAATTGATGAAAAACCAAGGATTGCAGGGGTCTATTATAACCGGTTGAGGAATAACATCCCACTTCAGGCTGACCCGGCTATCATTTTTGCCTGGAAAGATTATTCCATCCGCAGGGTCCTGAATTTTCACCTGAAAATAAATTCGCCTTATAATACATACCTGCATACGGGATTGCCACCTGGACCGATCTGTATCCCTTCCATTGCTTCCGTTGACGCCGCGCTCAGGCCGGAAAATCATGAATTCCTTTATTTTTGTGCGAGGGAGGATCTCTCGGGCTATCATTCTTTTGCCCGGACCCTGGGGGAACATAACCTTAATGCCCGGAAATATCAGCACGCCCTGGACATACTGAATATCAAGCGCTGAGCGTGGGAAACCGGCTGATCATCGGGCTCATCATAAGCATGATATGGTCTTTTTTCCCCTGTCGGGTGACGGGACAGGATCCTCGCGCGGACTCGGTTATGAACGATTCCATCACCATTGATAAAGGAAGGTTGATCGGCGTCTTATGTGTTCAGGGAACTTTATATTTTGCTTCATTCGGAGGACTATATATAGCCTGGTACAAAAATTACCCGCAAAGTACTTTTCATTTTTTCAACGATAATCCAGAGTGGTTGCAGCTTGATAAGTTCGGACATCTCACCTCCTCTTATTATCTCAGCAGGCTTGCTTATTCTTCGTACCGGTGGTCAGGGATGGACCGGAAAAAGTCCATCTGGTTGGGTGGGGCCCTTGGGTTTGCTTACATGCTGAACATTGAAATCTTAGATGGCTTTTCTTCCGGGTGGGGATTTTCACCCGGCGACCTGACTGCCAATACCCTTGGATGCGCCTTGTTCATTGGTCAGCAGTTAGGTTGGGATGAACAACGGTTCAATATGAAATACAGTTATCATCCGACTGATTATCCTGACTCCAATCCCAATTTATTAGGCAATAATCTGATCCAAAAGATGTTAAAGGACTACAACGGAATGACATTCTGGCTTTCCGGAAATATATCTTCCTTTCTTCCTGAAAAAAGTAAATTTCCGCGGTGGATCAACGTTGCAATTGGTTATGGCGCCGAAGGAATGACAGGCGCCCTGAACAATATTCCAACGGCTGACGGATCTCCTGACGGGCAGCCGGAACGGTACCGGAAGTTTTTTCTCTCGGTTGATGTTGACCTGACCAGGATCCGGACCCGGTCAAAATTCCTGAAGGGGTTGTTCACGGTCTTCAGCTTTGTCAAAATCCCTGCTCCCGCGCTGGAAATAAATACCCTTGGAGAAGTCAAATTCCATGCTCTATATTTTTAAAATTGTTTATCTTTACTTTTTTATTTAACATGGAAAATCAAACAACGTCCCCCGAAACCAGTTACCGGGGAAATATCGATCCGCATTTGCCCCCTCAAAATCTTCCCAATGCCAATACCGTAATGATATTAGGCATTTTATCCATTGTATTCTCATGGTGGCATTTTATTTCCCTGGTGGGGATCATTTTAAGCATCATAGCTTTGGTCCTTGCCCGTAGCGAGATGATCGTTTACCAGACCAACCCCGGACGTTACACCCTTAGCTCGTTGAATAGTGTAAAAACAGGCCGTATTTGTGCCATTATCGGATTAAGTATTTCAATCCTCGTTTTCATTTTTGTGATCTTGCTCGTTATTGGGATAATAACCACACTCCCATTTTGGGGGATGATACGCTGATATGAAAATTTTACCGGTTGAAGATATTCGCCAAGCGGATTTATATACCATTGGGCATGAGCCAATTTCAGACATTGACCTCATGGAGCGGGCTGCTGCTGCATGTTTCGGATGGATTGTGAACAATGTTGATCCGGAGAAAAAGATCAAGGTTTTTTGCGGAACAGGCAATAATGGCGGAGATGGCCTGGTAATTGGCCGGTTACTGATCCAAAAGGGTTTTACCGTGGAATATTTTCTGACAGGTCCGGTTGAAACCTGTTCCCCTAATTGCAGGATCAATTTCGAAAGGATCATATCCGTTTCGAAGGGTACATCCCACGCCAAATCATCCATCTCCCATCTTCCATCTCCCATTCTTCAGCCCAATCAGCCACTACCCGTCATTGAAAAGACCGACATCGTCGTTGATGCCATTTTTGGCAGTGGCCTGACAAGGCCGGTCGCCGGATTTCAAGCCACCCTCATTCACCATATCAACCAAAGCGGGGCCGTTGTGGTTGCCATTGACGTTCCCTCCGGATTTTCCTGCGATTCGACTAACTTCTTGGTCAGGGAACCGGTAGTTGTCAAAGCGGATTATACCCTCACCTTTTCCCCACCAAAACTAGGCTTGTTTTTCCCTGAAAACGAACGGTTTACTGGAAAATGGATCCTGCTCGACATCGGGATCATGAAGGAGTATATTCCGACCCGTGAGGTTAAAAATTTCATGCTCGAAAAATCGGATTGCCAAAAGTTGTTGAAAAAGCGGAATAAATTCGCCCATAAGGGCAATTTTGGACATGCTTTGCTCCTCTGCGGGTCTGCAGGCAAAATGGGCGCTGCCATACTGGCCACGAGAGCTTGCCTCCGGTCCGGGCCGGGACTTGTTACAGTCCGCACCCCAAAGGCCGGTATGCCTGTTATGCAGTCAGCCGTTCCTGAAGCCATGGTCACTCCCGATGATGAACCGGATATAATTACCTCCATCCCTGATCTTTCTCCCTATTCATCAATAGGAATTGGCCCCGGTATCGGGCTTGGCCCGCAAACAGGAAAAGCGCTGAAATTACTTATTCAACAATCAGTTAAACCCCTGATCATTGATGCTGATGCCATCAACCTGTTATCAGAAAATAAAACCTGGCTCGGGTTTATTCCCCATGGATCTATATTTACGCCACATCCAAAAGAATTCGAACGGATTGCGGGAAAAAGTCAGACCGATTTTGAGCGGAATGAAATCCAGCGGGAATTTTCTTTCAGATACCAGTGCTATGTTGTATTAAAAGGCGCTTATACGGCGATCACAACGCCCGACGGACAATGTTTTTTCAATACCACCGGGAATCCCGGGATGGCCACAGGAGGAAGCGGCGATGTCCTTACCGGTATCATAACAGGGTTGATGGCACAGGGTTATCAACCTCTTGAATCGTGCCTTCTGGGGGTTTATGTCCATGGTTTGGCCGGTGATTTCGCCTTAGCGTCAGAAGGTTATGAAGCGCTCATCGCTTCGGATATCATTAACAATTTAGGAAAATCTTTTCACTCGTTATATGGAAAATTTTGAGAGGGACCGTCTGGTCAACATGGTTTTGGCCCCCTATTTACAAAAAGCCACTGCACTGCGGGGAATACGCAGGTATGTCGGAGGAAATCAATTCCGCCATGCCTTGGGTACTTTTGCCATTTTGATTGATTATCATTATGTTGATCCCATTTTATTGAAAGCGTCTGTTATCCATGACCTTTTTGAGGATACAAAATCCACTACCTATGATGAAATAAAGTCGCTGGACGTTGACGGAGAAAAAGTACTGGAGCTGGTACTTGAGGAAACCCGGAAAAAAACCGAATCAAAGGATGATTATTTAAAGCGGTTACTTGCCAAGGGTTCTGAACGGGCTAAAATCCTGAAATGTGCTGACCGGATCAGTAACCTGACGGATCTCCATCCGGATATTTTTGATAAAGAGTTTATTAAAAACTATATCATAGAAACGAAAAAATGGGTTATCCCCATGGCAGAACAGGTCAACAAAGACATGCTATTTGAGCTGGAGGATCTCATTAAGCGCAGGGAAACGAACATGAAGTTCTCTTCTTCCATCTGGCCATTAAGACGTAAAAACGGGGATTAATTGGCCGGTGCAGGTTCAAGGATATCTGCTTCGACTCTCAGGTTATCTATAATAAAGTTTTGTCTTTCCGGAGTATTTTTGCCCATATAAAAGGTTAATACATCCCCCAGGGCTGATTCTTTTGTTAGAATGACCGGATCGAGCCGGATATCTTTCGAAATGAAATGGGTAAATTCGTCTGGGGAGATCTCCCCGAGCCCTTTAAACCTTGTTATTTCGGGATTGGTCCCCAACTGCCTCATGGCTTCCTTTTTTTCTTCTTCCGAATAACAATAGATCGTTTTTTGTTTGTTACGGACCCTGAATAGCGGGGTTTGCAGGATGTATATATGACCGTTGCGAACAAGGTCGGGATAGAACTGGAGGAAAAAAGTAAGAAGCAGCAAGCGTATATGCATCCCGTCAACATCAGCATCGGTGGCAATGACCACATAGTTATACCGCAGATCCTCGATGCCTTCTTCCACATTCAGGGCAGACTGGAGCAAGTTAAATTCTTCGTTTTCATAAACGACCCTCTTGCTTAAACCAAAGCTATTGAGGGGCTTCCCTTTCAGGCTGAACACAGCCTGTGTATTGACGTCGCGCGCTTTGGTTATGGAACCGCTGGCTGAATCGCCTTCAGTTATAAAAATCGTGGATTCGTAACGTCTGTCGTCGTGGTTGTTATAATGAATACGACAATCGCGTAACTTTTTATTGTGGAGACTGACCTTCTTTACACTTTCTTTGGCGATCTTTTTAATGTTTGCCCAGTCCTTACGCTCTTTTTCACTTTGCATGATCTTATGAAGCAGGGCTTCGGCGGTATCCGGGTTCATGTGAAGGTAATTATCCAGATGCCGTTTTACGGTGTCAATAATGTAGTTCCGGATGGTTGCCCCATCGGGTTCGATATGTATGGAGCCAAGTTTGGTTTTGGTTTGTGATTCAAAAACCGGATCCTGTACTTTTATACTCAACGCGGCGACCAGGGATGCCCTGATATCATTCGTATCAAAATCCTTCTTATAGAATTCACGGATGGTTTTTACCAGGGCTTCGCGAAATGCAGCCTGATGCGTCCCTCCCTGGGTAGTATGCTGCCCGTTCACAAAAGAGTAATATTCTTCTCCATATACTTCGCAATGGGCAAAGGCACATTCAAAATCCCCATCCCGTAAGTGAATGATCGGGTATAAAACCGGGGTATCAATATAGCTGTTCAACAAATCAAGCAATCCGTTCTGGGCGTGAAATCGTTCTCCGTTAAAAATAAGCGTTAATCCGTTGTTCAGAAAGACATAGTTCCAAAGCATTTTCTGGACATATTCAGGGATATAATGATATTTTCCGAAGATTTCTTCATCAGGGACAAAGGTCACGATTGTACCGGCCCTGAGATCACATGGTTTTTCGGGTTCATCCGTTTTCAGTTTCCCCTGACGGAATTCAATAACTTTAGTTTTTCCTTCCCTGACCGATTGAACTTTAAAATAAGAAGATAAGGCATTCACTGCTTTAGAACCGACCCCGTTCAAACCAACAGCTTTTTTAAAAACCCTGGAATCATATTTGGCGCCGGTATTGATCTTGGAGACACAATCGACCAACTTTCCCAAAGGGATCCCCCTGCCAAAATCACGTACACAGACCTGTTGGTCTTTGATGGTCACTTCGATGGTCTTACCGTAACCCATCACAAATTCATCAATGGAATTATCTAAAATCTCCTTGATCTGAACATAAATCCCATCATCAGGCGATGAACCATCTCCCAGTTTTCCGATGTACATTCCCGGACGCAAACGGATATGCTCACGCCACTCAAGGGATACTATGCTGTCTTCGCTATAAATTTCTTCTGTATCCATCCACCCTGCCAATAAAATCGTGGCAAAGATAAACGAAACCGGGGTTCGGCCGGTAAAAAATTGCGCGTAGTTTTCAATGATTTTATTCACTATTTAATGGATTTATGTTACTTTGCATTCGGTTAAATAATTAATCCATAGATATATGACTTTAGTTAAAAAAGAGCTCAAAGACCAAATTGGCTGGATCACGATGGATCATGATGCCAAGCGCAATGCTTTAAGTATTAAATTGCTGTCGGAATTGCTGTCAGCGCTAAGATCACTGAAAGAGGAAAAAGCCAGGGTAGTCATTATCCGGGCAAATAAAGGGGCCAAGGTATGGTCATCCGGTTTTTTTATTGATGAACTTCCCAGCGATGGGAGTGATCCGTTGGCTTATGACAATCCCCTTCAAAAGGTGATCCGGGCCATTCAGAGCATACCCGTACCGGTTATCTGCATGGCTGAAGGGAGTATCTGGGGAGGAGCCTGTAACATCGCATTTGTATGTGATATCCTGATCGGCACCAAGGAAACCTGTCTTGCCATTACCCCTGCAAAAATCGGGGTTCCTTACAATACCTCCGGAATTCTTCAATTCCTTGACATTATTGGTTCGCATATTGTCAAGGAAATGTTTTTTACCGCCACTCCCATTACCGCTGAAAAAGCTTTGGGATTAGGCATCATCAACCACCTGGTACCCGCAGAAGAGCTGGAATCGTTCACGATCAGCCTGGCCCAGAAGATCATCGCCAATTCTCCCCTAAGCATCCAGGTGATCAAGGAACAGTTAACGATCCTTGGAAACGCCCTGCCCATGACCCCACAAACCTTTGAGCATATCGATATGTTGCGTCGGATAGCCGGGAACAGTGATGATTATCTGGAAGGGATCAATGCTTTTTATCAAAAACGGAATCCGGTGTTTTTTGGGCAGTGATCTTTTTCATTTCGTCAAATAGCTGTCTGATCTCTGTTTTAGTCAGCAGGAAGTCGCGAAGGGTGAGTTTTGTCATCCGGATAAAAATGACGAACTGATACAGTGTCGCCATCGTGTACGAACAGGTAGCCGCTATACCAGCGCCTGCAATACCCCAGGCCGGGACCAGTAAAAACCCCAATCCGATGGTAAAGACAAGACCGATGGCCGAACTGATGGTGTTGTGATAAGGTTTATTGATGCTCGAAAAGAATCCACTGAATATCATGGAAACGCTTAGGGTTACAATACCAACCGAAAGGGAACCGATCACCATCCGGACATCCCCGAACTGAGCGCCGAAAATCGCCGTATAAAACCGGACAGGTATAAGGAGAAGGATTATCATCCCCGCCAAAGTTATGGCCCATGTTATTTTTGTAAAAGACAAGGTCAACCTTACGGCATATTTTTCATCCATTTCGTTGGATAACCGGGAGTACTGAACCATGGAAATGCTCCGGCTCACCAACCAAAGTCCTTCTGCAAGGGTCATCCCGATAGAAAGCACACCCACCGCCGCCCTCCCGGTGAAAAAATCCACGAACTTCAGACTTAGCCGGTAATTCAACTGCTGAAAAATATTGGCAAACTGGATATAGGTACCAAAACGGAATATCTCACCCAGCAATTTCTTCATGCCCGTCATGGGCCCCGGCTTCAGGGCAGGGACCAGAAACACAAAACTGATGATCCAGGCTAAGATGTATGAGATCAATATAGACCAGAAATAAGCCATTACGGTCCGGACATGAAACCCAAAAAGAAAAACCAATAAAATAACAAACAGAACTGTGACCTGTATCAGGTTAATGTAGTTGTATGCTTTTACTTTCTCCAGGCCCAGGATCAACATATAATTGACGGAGGTGAAAGAAATGGCCAGGGCAAGGAAAAGAACCGGCATAAAATAACCTTCCGGAATGAGCCCAATGGCCGGGGAAATATGGCCCAGAAAATAGAGCAGATAAGTGCATAAAATGGTCACGATCAATGTCCACACCGTTGCAGGGACGAATAATCTATAGATCCCGGCCCGGGGGGCCATATAGACCAGCGCACCGCCTCCGACAAAGTTGTTGAACAGTTGAATGATGGTCACTGAAAAGATCATCAGATAGATGGTCCCCACATTTTCAGCGCCCAGATAATGGGCGTTCAGACTGGCTGCAACAAAGGAAAGCGCTGCATTAAAAAGTCTTGTGCCAACTGTCCCTAAAATTTTTTTAAACATTGACAGGCGTTCTTTTTTGCAGTTTATCCCTGATCTGATTGATAAAAAAGAACAGGTTGATCCGGTAATGTTTCCCGTCAATCAGAGTATAAGGCCCCACGCCCGACAGGGTATGCAGCCCCCTGGAAAAAGAACTTTTTTTGATGGGATAGACCGTGGTTACAGGGACCTCTTCAAATTCATCGGGGGTGAGGCATTTCACTTTATTAATGACAACATGCCCTCCATAGGTAACAGAACAATCCTGAGCCGGACGGTACAAGTTACCGTCATGAATAAACGGTGTGCCACCGGGTCTTGAAGAACGGACATCGGTTTTCACGGGATTCCGGGGATGTGGTTTATACACCCCTATTATGGAGTCGGCATAATAGATATAAAGTTGGGCCGTGGAATATTTTCGCAGGGTAAAGAACAGCCACCAACGGTCCTGGTAAAAGAACAGGGTTGGGTCAATCGCTTCAACGTCGGGGACCAGCACGCGATCTTTAACAAAAGCTTCTTCCGAATAATTGCGGTGGTACAAGTCAATCGATCTTGAACGATACGATTCAGGAACACAATAAACCATTTGCTGGTGTTCAACAATATAAGGATAGGACAGGTGTTTTTCCCCTTCGATCAGGATGATGGGTACTGAAAAACTATCCCTTCGCGTATCATAAATAATTTCGGAAATGTTGGCCTGTTGTTTTTGGTAACTGTAATCTTCGACCAGAATGTGAAGCTTTTTGTTTTCAAAGAAACCAAATGGATCAGCCAGGTATTTGGTACTGGCGAACTGACGCAACCAGGTGATATCGGACGAACGGAGTTTTCCTTCCCCAAAAACGACTTCTCCAATGGGTTTTTTTATTAATCCGACGTTCCAGATTTCTGATGACAGCAGATCCCGGTAGTGGAACCTGATCCTGTTAAAGAACAGTTTAAACAGGAACAGGATCATGTGGATGTTACCAGGCACTTTATGAATCGCGGCTTTTGTATCGCTGGGTAAAAATACAGTTTCGGGATTTCTCAGTAATTCATCCGCGACCCACGCGGGCCAGGTTGACGTCACGGTCAGCAATTGCTCCACATTGCCCTGGTATGAATGAAGCATCGTTTTCAAATATCCTTTGTACAAGACGATGCCTGCGTCCAGCTGTTCGGTAATCTTTTGGAGAATGGCGCCGCTTACGGGATCGCCCCGGAAAATCTCCCAGAAGCCGGGTGGCCCTCCCCGGTATTTCATCTCGTCATCATGATGGAAGGACCAAATCCCATAACGGGCTACCTGAAGAATGGATCCCCTAAGGATATTAAAACCGAAACGAAGGATAAAATCCAGGTTATAGGTTTTAATGGCCGCTGCTTCTTCTTCCATAAAATATTCAGCCTTTTTACGGGTTTCAACATAACACGTCAGGGTATCGGCCCCATCAAGAACAGAGGATAAATCAGCAGCCTGTTTGGCCGGGGGAAAAAAGAACCTGTTTTGAAGGATCCTGAAAAGCAGATGTGGCTCCAAGCAACGTCGGATAAGGGGTTTTTTGCTTTTTTTATTTGGTTCCCGGCCATCCAGGATCAGCAGGACCGGTTGATGGCCATGGGCCAGTAATTCATGGATAGCATCTGCCTGCCACTTTTGAAATTCGGTAGAATTGCATAAAATGCCAAATCTCAAACCGGGTGAGGCGTTTCCTTGATTTTTATCAGAGACGGGTTTCACAAGATGTTTTACTTGTTAGGGTGTAAAATGTTACGATAAACCTGAACAATTTGTTCACCAACATCCTTTTTACTGAATTTGTTTTCCACACCAGCCATAATGGCTTCTTTGTCATAGGATCTGCATTGGTCCAGCATCCGGTCGATCGCGCTGGTCATTGCATCTTCATCCTTTCCGTGCAAAATGATCCCATTGGATTCATTAATGATCTCGGGCACAACACCAACCGGGGTCGCAACCACAGGGATCCCACAGGTTAAAGCTTCTACGACCACTGTGGCAAAAGTTTCATAACGGCTCGATAGAACCAGAAAATCAGAACGGTCCATCAATTCGTAAAACTCAGTCCCTGTTTTTAGGCCGGTAAAGATAACAAAGGAATCCAATATGCCAAGATCCCGCGCGAGGTCCTGCATCCTAATGAAATCAGGTCCCTCGCCGACCAACAGGCAAACAAAATCCTGCCGGCGACGGGCCAGGTTTGCTATAACCTTTAAAAACAGGGTTATATTCTTTGATTTATCCTCAAAGCAGGAGACATGAATGATGGTTTTTTTTTCCGTTTTGATTTTGCTTTCCGGATGGCCCAAGGGCTCCGGTACCACCACATTTGGAATTATAAAGGTATGGGGGCTGACAACTCCCAGGGCATCCATGGCATTCCGGAGGATCGCTGAAACGAGGATCAACCCGGCTGATTTTTTCACGACAAACTTTGTGACCTGGTGATGGATTCCTTTGCGATAACTTCTATTTTCAGGAAAATAACGCGACCAGTGTTCAGAAATCACCAGGGGGATTTTAAATTTTTTACTGACTTTCCACCCTATATAGCCCATCCGGGTAAGCACATGTGCATGGACGATCTCGGGGTCGAACTGACGGATACTGTGAACGGCCTTCATATTTGCCTTATAAAAGCGCAGCAGGGTCAGCAATTTTGCTAATAAAGACAAGCGGCTAACGACAGGCCTGAAATAAACCCGGAGTACCCTTACCTGGTTTTCCTCACTGAATTCAGCTTCAAATTTATTCGGGCAGTCCGGATCGGGATGGACATAAATAACCGCTACATCACAAAAAGGGGTGATCGCTTCGGCCTGACGCTGGATGAATAAGCCTGGCATTGGGTCGTAACGGTTAGGATACCATCGTGGCAGAAAAAGGACCCTGAGTTTTTCCATAACTGGTGAATGATCTTTATTCAGAACAAATTTGAAAAATGAAAGGTATCAATTTTTTTAATTGCATTTTCCAGGCGGGCCTTACCAGACCCAGAAATAACAAAAAAAGGAAATTTTCTGTTTGTGAGTTCATTGAAATATAGATCAAAAAGGTACTTTCTTTTCTCAGGATGTTCCCGTAAGGGATCAAATTCCCAGGGCAGATCGATATCACATAATAAAAAAAGGTCGTACCGGTGAATATCAATATTTTGAAGAATCCATGGATCGCATCGCCCGTATTTCACTTCACTCCATATTTTTGTGACGATAAGTTCTGTATCACAAAACAGGAAGCGGTTGGCGGTCCGGGCTTTCTTTTCTTCTTCAACAAGCTGTTGCTGTGCCATATAAAGAATGTCACTTTCCTGATAAGGCCGGTGAAGGTACGACAAATAATCCCGTGCAAACTCAGATACCCACACCGAATGATACCAGGCAGCCAGTTGCTCTGTAAGCATCGATTTACCTGTTGATTCAGGGCCTGTGATCGCGATCCTCCGTATCATTTGATCAGTTTTATCCGCCATTCCAGAAATCCCAGAACGGCAATGATGGTAAAAATAAAATACTGGAAACTGGTGAAATAGAGCTTTTCAGCAATGCAAAGTCCGATCATAATGGAATCGGCTGAAATCCATAAGATCCAATTTTCAATTTTTTTCCTTGAAAGCAACCACTGCGCGACGATATAGACTGCCGTGGTAAATGCATCCCACGAAGGCGCCTGGCTCGGGGTAAACCGGATTAAAAGCCACCGGATCAGGAAAAAGAAAAAGATGACAGCCACGCCATCCAGCAGGAGCTCTGTTTTGGAACATTGTGAAATCCGGAGCTTCCCTTTGTCCCCAATGCCACGGGTCCAGTTGTACCATCCATAAACGCTCATGAGAAAGAAGAAAGCATTGATCGCCGCGTTGGCGTAAAGGTGGTTCTGGAAAAAGATGATGACATAGATCAGGACATTGATGATCCCGAAAGGAAAAGCAAGGATACTCTCTTTTTTCATGAACCATACGCACAACAGGCCGAAAAAAACCGCAATCAGTTCGATGAAGCTGGTTTGAAAAGCGCCTATGAATATCGGGGAGGATAAATCCATGGGTACAAAGGTAACTTTTTCGCTTTTTTACTTTGGATCGGGTAAAACAATTAATTTTGCCTATTGAAACCTGGCGTATTGCTTCCGATGTTCCATCCGATCCATTTTCAGTTCCCGTTTATCGTCAATCTGCTCATTTTACTCCTGACGGCTAAAGTTTTAGGTGAACTGGCCGAAAGGTTCCGCCAACCATCCATGATCGGGGAATTAATTGCCGGTATTATCCTCGGTCCTTCCTTATTGAATGTTATTCCCGGCCCGGGAGAGATCAAGGTCATTGCAGAGCTCGGCGTATTCATGTTGATTCTTCTTGCCGGGATGGAGATAGAAGTTGAAGAGATCCGGAACTCCATCCGCGGAAAAAATATCTGGATTGCATTGCTTGGGTTCATTGTTCCCATGATTTGCGGAATCGGGATCGGACTGGTATTTCATTTTTCCAATACTTTCACCACTTTTCTCGGCCTTTGTATGGCCATCACCGCGTTGCCGGTCAGTATCCGGATATTAATGGACCTGGGTAAACTACAGACCGATGTGGGACAACGCATTATTTCTGCAGCTATTTTCAATGATATTGTTGCCATGCTTATCCTGGGCATCATCCTCGATTTAAACGATGTTTCAAAGGACTTGAAAGATCTTACTTTTTCCATCGGGATCACGTTGCTGAAGGTGCTCGTTTTCATGGCGATCCTTCTGGTAGCCTATAAATTGTTCAAGTTGGCAAAACGGAAAGTCAATGTGGTCAACCCGAGGATGAACAAGTTTTTCCATTATCTCCGTGGGCAGGAATCTATGTTTGCATTGGTGATTTTATATGTCCTGATCTTTTCAAGCATTGCCGAACTACTTGGCCTTCACTTCGTGGTTGGCGCCTTCTTTGGCGCTATCCTGATACCCCGAAGCATGTTTTCAGACCGGGATTATGAGCGCGTTCACCGATCGATCTCAGGGATTACCATGGGTTTTTTAGCGCCGATCTTCTTTGCTACCATGGGGCTTTCCTTTGAAATACAATCACTGAATAAAATTGTATTGCTCGTGGTGGTTTTATTTGCTTCGTTCATCAGTAAAATCCTGGGAGGTTATTTCGGTGGGCGATTAGCAGGGTTCAACCAGCCAAAATCAGTTGCAATCGGGTTGGGCCTGAATGCCCGTGGGATCATGGAACTGGTCATAGCGAACATCGCGCTTCAGAATGGGTTTATTGACATCCCCATGTTTTCAATCCTGGTCATGATGGCCATCCTGACCACAATCCTCACCCCAATATTTTTAAAATATTCCTTTGACCGAATTGATCTTTATTAACTTCGTGATTTAATCTGGTAATTGATTTTTTATGATCGACCTTCTTAATGAATTCATTGATATTGTTTTACACATAGACATTCACATTCAGCAATGGGTTACTGATTACAGGACCTGGACTTACCTGATCCTTTTTGTGATCGTTTTTATGGAAACGGGATTTGTTGTCACCCCTTTTCTGCCTGGTGATTCATTGTTGTTTGCAGCGGGAGCGGTGGCTGCCATGCCCAATGAACCTTTAAGTTTGCCTGTACTGATCGTTTTGATGCTGGTTGCGGCATTCGGGGGTGATAATACAAATTATTTGTTGGGCCGTGTCCTGGGACAAAAAGTATATGAAAAAAACTACCGGTTTATAAAGAGGGAGTATCTTGATAAAACCCATGCTTTTTATGCAAAACACGGCGGGAAGACCATTATCATTGCCCGTTTTATGCCAATCATCAGAACTTTTGCCCCCTTTGTCGCGGGTGTCGGGACGATGCGTTATATCCGGTTTATCTCCTTTAGCATCGTCGGTAATATCCTGTGGGTCCTGACCTTTTGTCTTGGGGGCTATTTTTTCGGAAGCATCCCATTAATTAAAAAGAACTTTTCAGTGGTAATCGTGACCATCATCATTGTTTCCCTTTTGCCAATGGTCATCGCTTTTATCAAAAGCAAGATGGGCCAAAACCGACAAACTTTTTAATGTATGTCCCATCAGGTCCATAAAGGGCAAATATCCAATCTGTCAGCTGCCGGGATGCTGATCACCCTCGGCATTGTTTATGGCGACATCGGGACCTCCCCGTTGTATGTCATGCGCGCCCTGATCTCGGGGGCCACCTCCTTTTCCGAGCTTTTTATCCTGGGTGGGCTTTCATGCGTATTCTGGACGCTGACATTACAAACGACCATCAAATACATCATCTTTACCCTGCGTATTGACAATAAAGGGGAGGGGGGGATTTTTGCTTTGTTTGCCCTGATCCGTAAAAGAGCGCGGTTGGCTTATATTTTTGCCATTATCGGAGGATGTACCTTGTTGGCAGATAGCGTCATCACTCCTGCCATCACTATTGTTTCGGCCATTGAAGGGTTAAGCATTGTCAATGCAAGGCTTCCGGTCATTCCGATCGTAATTGTCATTTTAACAGCCTTATTTTTTATCCAGAAGTATGGGACAAAAACGATCGGAAAATCATTTGGGCCTATTATGTTTATTTGGTTCACGATGTTAGGGGTACTGGGGATCTCTCAGGTGATCCATTTTCCTCAGATTTTCAAAGCCCTTGACCCCCGCTATGCTTTTATATTCCTGACTAAATTTCCCCAGGGATTTTGGCTGCTGGGAGCGGTTTTTCTCTGTACAACCGGCACTGAAGCATTATACTCCGACCTGGGTCATTGTGGAATAAAAAATATCCGGGGGACCTGGGGGTATGTCAAGCTTTGCCTGATCCTTAATTATTTTGGACAGGGAGCATGGATCCTGATGTACCCTGGCTCTGTCAATGATACGGCAAATCCATTTTTCGCCATCATGCCAGCTTGGTTCCTGATGCCAGGTATTGCCATTGCAACATTTGCAGCCATAATCGCAAGTCAATCCATGATCACCGGATCTTTCTCCCTGATCAGCGAAGCCATCTCCCTGAATTTCTGGCCCAAGATCAAAATCAATTATCCAACCAATATCAAAGGGCAGATGTACATTTCAAGCATCAACTGGATGCTTTATTTTCTGTGCGTCGGAGTAGTTGTGTTCTTCCAGCGTTCATCCAATATGGAGGCTGCATACGGCCTCACCATCAACATAACCATGCTGATGACTACCATATTGCTCGGCATTTATCTTTATTATAAAAAAATCCCCGTTTACCTGCTGCTCCTTCTGTTAACGGTATATCTTACCATTGAAAGCTCATTTTTAATTGCCAACCTTCAGAAATTCAAGAGTGGCGGTTGGTTCACCATTCTTTTAGGGGGTATTTTATTTACCATCATGTTTGTTTGGTTCCATGGCCGGAGGATCAAAAACAGTTTTATCGAATTCCTGAAAATAGATCAGTATGTTGATGTCATAAAAGAGCTTAGCCATGATACCTCCATCCCAAAATATGCCACCAACCTGGTATTCCTGACCAAGGCCAATAAAAGTTCGGATATTGAATCAAAAATAATCTATTCGATCCTGAACAAATTTCCCAAAAGGGCGGATGTTTACTGGATGCTTCATGTAGATATCCTGGATGAACCGCATGTGCTTGAGTACAAAGTCACCCATATTATCCCGGAGATATTAATCAAGGTGGACTTTAAAATCGGGTTTAAGGTACAACCCAGGGTGAATTTATTTTTCAGACAGGTGTTGGAAGAGCTAAGCCATGAAAAAGAGATAGACCTTATCAGCCGGTATGACTCATTAAGGAAATACAATATCCAGGCCGACTTCCGGTTTGTGGTTATCGACCGCATTCAGAATTACGACTTTGACTTCCCTCCCAGAGAACAATTCATAATGGATCTCTATAACTTTATCAAACGGTTTGGCATTTCAGAAGTGCGTTCCTTAGGGCTTGATACCAGTAACGTTACAGTTGAAACCGTTCCGCTTTACATCGATAAAGATGTCCCGGTCCTGCTATCGCGTAATGATCAAACATTACACGCCGGGTAATTTGCGCTCCTGTTGTTAAAAAAAATCCGGATTACAAGATGGGAATAAAAACATTACCTTTGCCCGCTTTTTTAGAATCTTGATGGAAAGATGAGAAATAAACACACTCAGCCTTTATCGGTGGCTGGTTTATTTATTACCCTGGGAATTATCTATGGCGACATAGGCACTTCCCCGCTCTATGTCATGAAAGCTATTCTGAACGGAGCCAGTTCCATCACCGAAAATTTCATCCTGGGTGGCCTATCCTGCATTTTCTGGACATTAACCCTTCAAACAACGGTGAAGTACATTATTATCACCATCAGGGCGGATAACCATGGGGAGGGCGGAATTTTCTCCCTCTTTGCCCTGATCCGGAAACGGGCAAAATGGGCCTATATTTTGGCTATTATCGGAGGATCAACACTCCTGGCCGATGGTATCATCACCCCCTCCATTACCATTGTTTCGTCAGTTGAAGGTTTACTTAACATCAATCCCAGGTTCCCCGTGATTCCGGCTGTCGTGATCATTATAACCATCTTGTTTTTCGTTCAAAAATTTGGGACCAATATGGTAGGAAGGTTTTTTGGTCCGATCATGTTTGCCTGGTTTTCCATGATGGCTATTTTGGGCGCTGCCCAGCTCAGTCATTATCCATCCATTTTAAAAGCTATCGACCCTTCCTATGCCTATCTTTTCCTAACCAAATATCCTCAGGGCTTTATTTTGTTAGGGGCAGTGTTTCTGTGTACTACCGGGGCCGAAGCGCTATACTCCGACCTGGGCCATTGCGGGTTGAAGAATATCCGCGTGTCGTGGGGCTTTGTGAAAGCCAGTCTGCTCTTGAACTATTTTGGTCAGGGTTCCTGGATCCTCCGGAATCCTGACTTGATCAATGAATGGATGAACCCGTTTTTCTCCATTATGCCTCATTGGTTTCTGATGATCGGCATTATCATTTCAACCATGGCGGCTATCATTGCCAGCCAGGCCTTGATAAGCGGATCTTATACCCTGATCAGCGAAGCTATCCAGCTAAATTTCTGGCCCAAGATCAAAATCAATTATCCAACCAACATAAAGGGCCAGTTGTATATTTCGAGCATCAACTGGATCCTTTATGCCGCCTGTCTTGCGGTTGTCCTCGGTTTTCGAAAATCTTCCAACATGGAGGCAGCGTATGGGCTTTCAATCACCATTACCATGTTGATGACCACCGGATTGCTCAGTATCTATATGTACTATAAAAAAGTTCCGGTCTATGTCATATTTATCTTCCTGTCTGTCTATCTGACCATCGAAGGCTCATTTTTAATTGCCAACCTGAACAAATTCACGCACGGCGGTTGGTTTACTATTCTTGTTGGAGGAATATTGTCCTGCATCATGTATATATGGTACCAGGGACGAAAGATTAAAAACAGTTTTATTGAGTTTGTCAAAATTGATCAATACTACGATATCATCAAGGAAATCAGCCATGACGAATCCATTGTCAAATATGCATCTAACCTTGTTTTTCTGACCAAGGCCAATACAGTGACTGACATTGAGTTGAAAATCATCTATTCCATCATCAATAAACATCCCAAAAGGGCCGATGTTTACTGGTTGCTCCATGTTGACATCCTGGATGAGCCCCATGTCCTGGAGTATAAGGTGGTCCATATGATACCCGGTACTTTAATCAAAATAGATTTTAAGATCGGGTTCAAGGTCCAACCCAGGGTTAACCTGTTTTTCCGTCAGGTTTTGATTGAATTAAGCCAGAACAATGAAATTGATCTTATCAGCCGTTATGAATCCTTACGGAAGTACCATATTGCCTCCGACTTCCGGTTTATCGTCATTGACCGGATCCAGAATTATGATTTTGACTTCCCCCCCAAGGAGCAACTCATCATGGATCTCTATTCGGTAATTAAGAATTTCGGAATTTCCGAAGTGAATGCCCTGGGACTTGATACCAGTAATGTTACCATTGAAACAGTGCCGTTGACAGCCGATAAAGAAATCCCAAACCTGTTGACCCGTAACGATCTGACCAAACATTCTGGTTGATCCGGATCAAAAATTACGCTCTTTTTTCCTGGTGATGGCTTTCAAGGCGGCATTTACAATGTCGGGGACGTCAAGACCGAATTTTTTCAGGAGTTCTTCTGGTTTACCGCTTTCGCCGAAGGTATTGTTTACAGCAATCATTTCGAGTGGGGCAGGAAAATTCCTGACAAAGGATTGGGCAATGGTATCGCCCAATCCTCCGTTACGCATGTGCTCTTCGGCGGAAACAGCACAACCGGTCTTACGGATCGAATTCAGGACCGCGTTTTCATCCAGGGGTTTAAGTGTATGGATATTGATCACTTCAGCATCAATTCCTTTTTCCTGAAGAATTTCAGCAGCTGATAAGGCATTCCAGACCAGATGGCCAATGGCGAAAACCGAAACGTCTTTGCCTTCCCTCATGACCTGAGCCTTCCCAATAACGAATTCCTGATCAACCGGGGTGAAATTGGGCCATTTTGGACGGCCAAACCTCATATAAACCGGGCCTGTATGCTTCGCGATGGCCAGGGTCGCTGCACGGGTCTGGTTAAAATCACAGGGGCAGATGACGGTCATATTTGGCAACATCCGCATCAATCCCATATCTTCAAGGCTCTGGTGGGTGGCCCCGTCTTCTCCAAGTGTGACCCCGGCATGGGAAGCGCAGATTTTTACATTTTTATTGGAATAAGCGATCGATTGGCGGATCTGGTCATAGACCCGGCTTGTTGAAAAATTGGCAAAAGTTCCAGTAAAGGGAATTTTTCCACCAATGGTCAGGCCAGCCGCAATGCCCATCATATTTGCTTCGGCGATTCCAACCTGGATAAACCGTTCAGGAAAAGCTTTCGCAAAAGCGTCCATTTTCAGCGAACCTGTCAGGTCGGCACACAATGCCACAACCCGCGGATCCTGACGTCCGATTTCAAGCAATCCCTCTCCAAAACCTGATCGTGTATCTTTGGAACCAGTGTTAGAATATTTCATCATTCATGTTATTTGTACAACTGACTATTGACAAGTGATTAAAATATATTTACATGCTATTAATTATCAGATAGTAACAATTGTTTTATTAATAATTATTGATTGAATTTTTTCATACTTGATTTAGTTCGGATATAGTTTTACCACCACCGTTTGCCCTGGTTCAACCCTGAATTGTTTTTCGGTTGAACAGGAAGCTTTATTTGAATATTTTGACCGGAAAACAATCCGGTATGAACCTGGCTGAAGGTAGAGGGTTTCCTGTTGCTGGGGAGTGTCCCTGAAATTATAGATCCAAATAAGTTGATTTTTATCTTCAAGATAAAGGCTCCCATATCCATTGATCGTTTTCTGGATGACGGCAATGCCCGGTAAGGGAATTTCAATTGTGGTAGTATGGCTCTGCTGAACGGCCACATCGGTTAACCGGATCCGGGGCAAACACAGGATTTCAATATCATAGGAGCCGGTCAGATATTTCTCAGTCTGATCAAATTGCTGAACATTGATAATTTCGGATTTGTTTTTCTGCCGTATGATACAAGGCGTGTTTTTCAACAGATTATTCCCTGAAGCTTTAAAGGCAATATACCCCTGGGGCGCATCGATGCCGATGATGTTGTGTGTCCCCGGTGTCAGTGTGACACTATCCTTATGAACCGGTGGAAGAGTATGGACCGTAAGATCATAGGTAATAAGCGGGTCAATATCCAGGGTATCAGGGACACCTTTTGCATTGAAAGAATGGATAAAATTATATTTGGGTAAACCTGAAAAGTTGTCGTAAAAAGTCATATTGACATTGGTTTCAGTAGGTTTCCCATAAGAATCCAACAAGTTGACCTGCATGGTGGTCGGATTCAATGCCCTGGAGATGATCACTTTGAGTGCTGTCCGGAATTCCTTTTCATTGGAAGCGTCAAAAAAGGTCCCCACACAATCGAACTGTTCCCTGAAATCTTTCCCAATACCTACAATAAAAGGCTTCAGGGAGATCCCTTTTTTTTGTAATTCCAGGGATACCGCGCACGGATCGCCATTGCATTCCTCTAATCCGTCGGTGATCAGAATGATGATGTTCCGGCAATGGTCACATGGGGTAAAATCCTTTGAGGCTTGTGAGAGGGCATAGGCAATGGGTGTTGTACCTTTGGGGATGGTGGTTTTCAGAACATGTTTGATCCGGGCAACATTATCTCTTCCGAAGGGAACTTCAAGCCGGGTATCGTTGCAATCCTGAGGGGGAAATTGTCTTTGGTGGCCATATAAACGTAAGGCAAGTTCCAGGTTTGGCTGGGTCTTCAGACTATCGAGAATGTTCGAGAACAATTTTACGGCAATATTGAATTTGGTATCGCTTTGCCATTGTCCGTACATACTTTGAGAAGCGTCGAAAACAAAAAGAATCCGCGTGGTAGGCTTAGGTTTTTCCTGCTCCATCCAGGTTTGGGAAAACGATCTGCAGGGAAGGATCATGAGTACCAGCGCCGCGATAAAAAACAAGCCATTCATGACCAACTGCTTCCAGCGCCCGGAACCCGGAAACCAGAAAAGGTCTTCCGGAATCCATTCAACCTTTCGAAAACACCCGTATCTTTTTTTAACAAACATTCACCCTAAATTCCAATTTCTAAGCTCAAATTTCCCATCTCCCATTCTCTTCTCCCCCTTCCCCATCCCTTCTTAGTAGTCCCCCAACGTCTCTTCAATCTGGCCAAGGGCCCTGGCTAACTGCTCATTGTTGGGCGGAACGCCATGCCATTCATGGTTGTCAGTCATAAAATCAACCCCACATCCCATGTGTGTCGTCATCAGTAAAAGGATGGGTTGTCCCTGACCGGTAAACCATTGCGCCTTCTTTATTGTTCCGGTTACTTCTGACATATCGTTTCCGTACATCGGGAATACTTTCCATCCGAATGCTTCGAACTTTGCATTCAGGTCTCCCAACGGCAAAACATCATTCACCGGACCATCGATTTGTTTTCCATTATAATCGATAACAGCAATCAGGTTATCTACTTTATGGGCCGCGGCAAACATCAGGGCTTCCCAGTTTTGTCCCTCTTCCAGTTCACCATCTCCCATTAAACAGTAAACCAGATGTTCATCCAGGTTCATTTTTTTAGTCAATGCAGCCCCGATGGCAACGGAGAGCCCTTGTCCGAGCGAGCCCGAAGACATACGGATACCTGGTAACGCTTCCTGGGTGGCCGGATGCCCTTGTAACCTGGAGCCCAGCTTCCGGAATGAAGCCAGTTCCTTGACATCAAAGTAGCCATATCGCGCAAGAACACTATACCATCCGGCAGAAAGATGGCCATTGGAAAGGAAAAAAAGATCTTCTCCTTTTCCATCCATCGAAAAAGCAGTAGGGTCCGGCTGCATAACATCAAAATACAACGCTACTAAAAAATCCGCGCTCCCCAGCGGGCCACCAACATGACCCGAAGCAGCGCCGTTGACCATCCGGAGGATATCACGCCTGACCTGCCTGGCAATGTTTTCAAGTTCCTTGATTGAATACATGGAAAAGGTTTACAATGTACAAATGATTAATGACAAGCGACTATTGATGAATGACTTATGATGAATATTTTGAACGAACGCCAATGGTGCAAAAATGTGTTCAAAGATATTAATAAGAATTAACGTGGGTATTCTCCTTTTTATTTCTTTTGTGGTAGCCGATCATCCCTATCCCATGAAGAAAAAAACACTCTTTGTATTTCTGTCCGTTCTTTTTCAATTTTCCTTCAACGGGATTCATGCTCAGGTGGATTCTATATGGGTCGATTCGGTCTTCCGTTCGCTTTCGCCCGAGCAGCGTATCGCTCAACTATTGATCATCAGGGCCTATTCGGACAGGGATTCTGTTTACAACGACAGCCTCATCAATATCATCAGGACATCCGATGTGGGGGGCATCTGTTTTTTCAAGGGTTCGCCGGTCCGGCAGGCTTTGCTTACAAACCGTATGCAACAAAGTTCCCAAACGCCTTTACTGATTTCCATAGATGCTGAATGGGGGCTGGGAATGCGTCTCGACAGCGCCTTCTCATTTCCCCGTCAGATGGCCTTGGGGGCCATCGGGGATGATTCCCTTATCTATTCCATGGGCAGGATGGTTGCAAAAAGCTGTCAACGGATGGGGATTCATATCAACTGGGCGCCTGTGGCTGACATTAATAATAATCCCGATAACCCGGTCATCAGCTTTCGTTCTTTTGGCGAAGACCGGCAGGCTGTAACCCGAAAATGTGTATTATATATGAAAGGCATGCAGGACGAGGGTATCATGGCCGTTGCCAAACATTTTCCAGGACATGGCGACACCGACACCGACTCACATCTCACCCTTCCTGTCATCCGGCACACAAAAGAGCGAATGGATTCAGTTGAGCTTTACCCTTTCAGAAAACTGATCCGGGAAGGAATAAAAGGCATCATGATCGCACACCTTTACCTCCCCTGCTATGACTCATCCGACCACGTTCCGGCTACTTTATCGAAAAATGTGATCACACAATTATTGAAAGAGGAAATGGGCTTTAAAGGGATCATTATTACAGATGCCCTTGACATGCAGGGCGTTACAAAATATTTCAAACCAGGGGAAATAGAAGTAAAGGCCTTGATGGCCGGGAATGACCTGTTGCTCCTGCCACAAAACACTGAATCAGCAATTCAGGGGATCAAACAAGCCATTGACAGCGGTATGATCGCCCAATCTGTCATCGATGAAAAATGCCGTCGGATCTTACAGCTGAAATATAATCTTAAACTTAATCAGCCATGCAGGATCGATATCGCCAACCTGATCCGGGATATTAATCCACCGGAAGCAATAACGCTGAGGAAAAAGATGGTGGATGCTTCGGTTACCATTCTAAAAAACGAGATGGGAACCATCCCTCTAAGAGGATTGGACAGGAGAAAAATTGCCGCCTTATCGGTTGGGGATACGGCCCTGACACTTTTTCAGGAAACCCTGAAAAGATACATGCCACTGGATCTGTTTAATGTTCCCAAAAAAGTTCCGGGGAAAGTGAGCGACAGTTTATGTAAACTGTTGAATAACTATGATATACTTATTATCGGCATCCATGGGATCAACAGCAATAAAACGGACAGTTTTGGAATTACAAAGCAAATGGCAGCGTTGATCGACACCCTTATCCTTACTGACAGGACCATCCTTGTGTTATTTGGGACTCCTTATTCCCTTTCCAGGATTTCCCACCGTACAAAACCGGAAGCCATCGTTGTGGCATATCAGGATAACCCGGTAACCGAAAGCGCTACAGGTCAGATTATCTTCGGGGGAATATCAGCCAGCGGGAAACTACCAGTAACGGCATTGCCTTTCCCCATCCTCAGCGGCTCGGAAACAGACAAAAACCGGTTATCGTTCAACACTCCGGAAGATCTGGGAATTCCCCATGATGCCCTGAACATAATCGATTCCATTGCCAATCTTGGAATTGAATTAAAGGCCTATCCGGGATGCCAAATCCTGTTTGCCAAAAACGGGAAGATCTTTTATGATAAAAACTTTGGGCACCCCCGTTATGATGACACCCTGAAAGTGACCTCAAACCAGATTTATGACCTGGCTTCCGTTACCAAAGTTGCAGCTACGACCCTTGCCATCATGAAGCTGTATGATGAAGGAAAAATCAAGCTGGACGAAAGCCTGGGCAATTATCTGCCTGAATTAAAAGGGACCAACAAGGCATCCCTTCGCATCCGGGATGTAATGGCCCATCAGGCCGGTTTACAAGGTTGGATACCCTTTTACTTATCCACCTTGAAGAATTCCAGTCCAAATCCGGCGATATACAGCGATACTCCTTCCATGGAATTTCCATTCAGGGTTGCCGAACGGTTGTACATCCGTCGGGATTATCCCGACACCATTTTCAAACGGATCATTGATTCGCCACTCCTTCCGGGGAACCATTACAAATACAGCGATCTGGGATTTTACTTGTTGCCTGAAATGATTGAAAAGATAAGCGGCCAACCATTTGACCAGTATCTGGATGAAAACTTTTATAAACCGCTGGGATTATATTCAACCGGGTTCAGGCCCCGTGAATGGGCTGGCCTCTCAATGATCATTCCGACAGAATATGATACCACTTTCAGAAAGCAGGTGGTCTGGGGGGATGTTAACGATCAGGGCGCCGCTATGCTGGGGGGCATTTCAGGTCACGCCGGGCTCTTCTCAAACGCCCGCGATATGGCTGTTGTCCTTCAGATGATCCTTCAGAATGGATCCTATGGGGGCAGGCAATACCTCTCTCCTTCCACCATCCGGGAGTTTACCCGCGTCCAGTTCCCGGAAAACGGGAACCGGAGGGGACTTGGGTTCGACAAACCATTGCTGTATTATTCCCCTGACGGGCCCAGCTGCGACAGCGCTCCTCCCCAAAGCTTTGGCCACTCGGGCTTTACCGGAGCTTATATATGGGCCGATCCCGTGAATGATCTCCTTTATGTATTTTTGTCCAACCGGGTATATCCATCTGCTTCAAACCAGAAATTATCCGAATTGAACCTTCGTACCCAGATCCACCAGGCCGTCTATGATATCCTGAGAAAATATCACATCAAATAATTATCTTTGCAGCAATTCGAAAATGATCCGGAACCGGATGTTTTCATCCCGGTTCTAACGGTCAGGAACAAGATTTCGACTTTACCATTCGATGATGAATAATAGGCTTAAATCATTTCTGATCTGGCTTTTTGCAGTTGTTTTTACCTTGGCAACCGCTGTTTACCAGCGAAAGACCGGTCCCACTCACCCGATTAAGGGCGAGATCAAAATTGATCAGCAAATCATAAAATACAAGCTGATCCGGACCTATGACGGAGCTGATGGCGCCAGTATAAAAATTCTTACCCACGATACTACCATTCATGGAGAAATGGTTTATCGCCGTTATAAAAGCCATGACAGATGGGTTATAAGTAATATGGGGCGTTCAGGGGATACCCTCACCGGGTTCCTTCCACACCAGGCCCCGGCAGGAAAGATCATGTACCAGGTCACGTTGATCAAAGGAGACCGGCGGTATCTTTTAAACAATCATCCGGCTGTTCTGAGATACAAAAACCCGGTGCCGGGATATGTGCTTTTTCCCCATATTCTTTTCATTTTCATGGCCATGCTGTTTTCAACTGTAACCGGGCTCATGGCTCTTTTCAAGGGAAAAAATGTTTATCTCTTTGCATGGATTACCGTAATTACGCTTACCCTGGGAGGAATGATCCTCGGTCCCATTGTTCAGAAGTTCTCTTTTGGAGCATACTGGACGGGGTGGCCTTTTGGGAGGGACCTGACCGATAACAAATCACTGATCGCCTTTATTTTTTGGTTAATTGCTCTTTTCATTTTGAACAAGAACCGGGAAAACAGGGCCTGGCCGGTCATTGCCTCTGTCATTTTATTAGTTGTTTTCCTGATCCCGCATAGTTTTTGGGGATCTGAGATTGACTTTACAAAGCAACAGAATACCGAACAATTACAAAAGTAACTACATGGTTACTACATACATTATCATTTTTATCACTGTTGTAATTTCTATCCTTGCATTAAGCAATGAAGAGATCTTTTCCCGGTTAAAATTCAATGCTTATGATGTAAAGCACAGCAACCAGTGGTACCGCTTTTTCACTTATGGGTTTATTCATGCCGGATATGTACACCTGATCATCAATATGATCGTCCTCTATTCTTTCGCGAATATTGTCGAAACGCGTTTCCAAAGTTATTTCCCGGGGAAAGGTAGTTTTTATTACCTGTTACTATATGCTGGTGGTTTGCTCCTTTCGATCATTCCAGCTTTCGGTAAGCATAAGAATGATGTGTTTTACAATGCGGTTGGGGCTTCCGGCGCCGTTTCATCAGTATTGTTTTCAAGTATTCTGCTCTATCCGACCGGCAAGATTTTCTTCTTTTTCATTCCTATTCCAATCCCTGCGCCGGTTTTCGGGATCCTCTACTTAGCCTATGAATACTATATGGCGAAACATGGCAGGGACAATATTGGCCACGATGCACATCTCTGGGGCGCTATCTTTGGAATTGTTTACACACTGGCCCTGAAACCGGGGATCATCTTTCTGTTTTTAGAGCAAATCGGGTTGAAATAGCGCTAAACCCTCCCTTCTCCTTGCATATCGGGTTGAAATGGTGATGGATCCTCCCTTCTCCTTGCATATCAGGTTGAAATGGTGATGGATTCTCCCTTCTCCTTCAGGAGAAGGGTCAGGGGATGAGGTGAACCACGATCAGCGCTTCACCTGACTTCGACACTGGGACACCCTAAAAATTTTCCCAGAAGATCTCATCAAAAAGTAGTGCGATTGATTTTTGTTTTGCGGTGAGAAGCATAGTCTTTGTCATCGTGGTATTGCTTGTTTGT